>CAMPIU010000035.1 GCA_946886545.1 uncultured Flavobacteriales bacterium
CATCCTCATCAGAAGTATATGGAGAACCGGTACATTTACCCCAGCACGAAACAATCACTCCTTTAAACTCAAGACTTCCATACGCAGTTGTGAAAAATGTGGGAGAATCCTACTTCCGCTCATACCATCAACAATACGGATTGGATTATACGATTTTCCGTTTTTTCAATACATACGGACCAAAACAAAGTACCGATTTTGTTATGTCCCGCTTTATCAGACTGGCCCTGGCAAACCAGGACATTCCGGTTTACGGTGACGGTTCACAGACAAGAACATTCTGCTTCATCGAAGATCATTTGGATGCCTGTATTAAAGCAATGGAAGCAAATTTGATAGTGAATGATGTAGCGAATATAGGAAACGGAACCATTGTTACCATTCTAGAACTTGCAGAAATAATAATCCGGCTAACGAAATCTCAATCCAAAATCGTTCATCTGCCGCCATTGGAAGAAGGTGATATGACCAGAAGACAACCGGACGTTTCAAAAATGAATGAACTCCTGGGTAAGCCCTTTACAAGCCTCGAAGAAGGAATTCAAATTATTTTGAATAATCTCGTTTAAAGCGTAACTTGGAGTTAATATGCCTTCGGGCATTTAACTGAACCCTGAAAAAATGAAGAACATCCTTTACTTGTCTTATGATGGTATGACAGACCCTTTGGGACAAAGTCAGGTACTTCCTTATTTAGTCGGATTAAGTAAAAAAGGATTCCAATTTACCTTAATCAGCTTTGAAAAGCCTGATAGATACTTCCAGGAAAAAAGTAAAATAGAAGCACTTTGCATCGAACACAATATTGATTGGAGACCACTCCTTTACACCAAAAACCCTCCTGTCTTATCCACTATGCTGGATATCAGAAGAATGAAAAAAACCGCTTTTGCCATGCACCGCGAAAAGCACTTTCAACTGGTTCATTGCAGGAGTTATATTACCGCTATTGTTGGACTGAAACTAAAAAGAAAAAAAGGAGTAAAACTTCTTTTCGACATGCGCGGCTTTTGGGCAGATGAACGGGTGGAAGGTAAAATCTGGAATCTGAAAAATCCACTTTTTAAATTCATTTATTCCTACTTCAAAAAGAAAGAACGTTCTTACCTGGAAGAAAGTGATGCAATTGTGAGTTTAACGGAAACCGGAAAAGCTGAAATTCTATCCTGGAACCTGAAAAACGTCCCTACGAATAAAATCCAGGTGATTCCCTGCTGTGTCGATTTGAAGCTCTTCGACCCCAAGAAAACGGATCCGGACCTGATCTATAAAAAGAACCTGGAATATCAATTAAACGACAAATTTATTGTAGGTTACATTGGCTCTATCGGAACATGGTACCAGCTAAGAGAAATGCTTCTGGCCTTTAAGCATATTAGTCACCTGAAACCGAATGCCGTTTTTTTATTTGTCACCAAGGAATCACCATCCATTATTCATCAGGAAGCAACAGAATTGGGTCTCAATACCGATTCGATCCGGATCGTTTCCGTGCAACATCAGAATGTTCCCGGTTTTATTGCCCTCTTTGATTGTGCCATCTTTTTTATCCGTCCGAGCTTTTCTAAGAAAGCTTCATCTCCAACAAAACAAGGCGAGATCATGGCCATGGGCATTCCGCTTATCTGCAATGCCGGAGTTGGAGACACCGATGATCTTGTTTTCCGTTACAGTTCCGGATTGGTTTTGAAAGACACTTCCGATAAAACACTTTCTTCATTTTCATTGGACTTCACAACTTTTGATCGTGAAAAAACAATGCTCGGCGCCAGGGAATATTTTGGGCTAGACCATGGGATCGAATCCTATTATGGCATTTATGATCAATTCGTCGGTTAATTTCTTTACCCGTAATCTCAAAAAAAAAGCTCATTTTTGATTCCGTGAAAGTGAAAAAACTCCATATTATTGCTCCCTACCCAAAAGGAGAAGCCCCTTCACAACGGTTTCGATTTGAGCAATACACTCCTTTTTTGGAGAATCATGGTTTTGAGATTCATTATCATTCTTTTCACACACAAAAAAGCTGGACCAGACTTTATCAAAAAGGCCGTTTTGTCCAAAAATTCCTGGATCTAAACTACAATTTCATTCGTCGCTGGATCCTTTTATTCCGTATGATCAGTGCAAAATACATTTTTATGCACCGGGAAATGGCACATCTCGGCCCACCCGTATTCGAATGGGTCCTGGTCAAGATCATGCGCAAAAAATATATCTATGATTTCGATGACGCGATCTGGATCCCGAATTACAGTTCAGCTAATGCGCGTTTTCAAAAACTCAAGTGCTATTGGAAAGTTCCTTACCTCATCAAATGGGCAAGTAAAGTGAGTGCAGGAAATGATTTCCTCGCTGCTTATGCACAACAGTTCAACTCACATGTGCAAGTGATTCCAACAACCATTGACACCAAAAACCAGCATACAAAACGGGTCAACCACGGAAAAAACCCCTTGGTAATCGGATGGACGGGAACTCATTCAACCATGCATTACCTCGACTTTGTAATTCCGATTTTGCGAAAACTGGAAAATGAATTTGATTTCACATTCAAGGTGATTTCGAATAAAAAACCCGCTTACCAATTGAAATCTTTAGTTTACCAGGATTGGAAGGAAGAAACGGAAATGGAAGATTTGGCAGAAATCCAGATCGGAATTATGCCGCTTGTTCTCGATGCATGGTCGGAAGGGAAATGTGGCTTTAAAGCATTGCAATACATGGCACTTGGAATGGCCGCTATTATTTCCCCGGTTGGTGTAAATACCAAAATCATTCAGCACTCGGAAAACGGGTTCATTGCAGAAACAACTCAGGAATGGGAAAATGCACTCCGGCTTCTATTAGAGAATGAACAACTTCGAAGTGAATTCGGAAAAAAAGCACTCGAATCTATTCAACAGAAATGGAGTGTGGATGCTTGGAAAGAAATCTATCTGAAATTATTTGAAAATTAACCTCTTCCACCTCCTTTTTAATTTCAGAAAATAAAAAGGACATCTACGTATGTAAACATCCTTTTCAATTTTCAATTATAGAATTTTCAATTCCTACGAGCCACAACCAACACACTCAATGTAGCTGTCCATCGGACGAACTCCTTCTACCTGCATTTTCAAATTGTGGATTTTGTCTTTGATGTCCATATCTGCAAACATGTCACCCGTCAACTGTGCTTCAAGCACTGCGATTTCTTCTTGTAATTTCTGTGTGTTTTCCATTTTTGAAGGGTTTAAAATGATTCTTGAAAATTAAAAAATTAGTCTATCCGGTCGTAATCCTGCTTTCAAGACTTATCAGCAGAGTTTTTAACAAGCTTCAGGAAATTCCTGTAGGGGTGAAAAATTTTTCACCCCTACAGGAATTTTCATATCTTTACTAGCTACGCAAAAGTGAATAAAAAGAAGATAAGGGCATGTGTGGAATAGCTGGATTTATTGACTTCAATGGAGCTTCTTCAGAACAGGATCTGGAAGAGATGACTCACACACTTGAGCATCGTGGCCCGGATGGATTCGGAACCTTTATTCTTGGAACGTCTTCTTATAAAATTGGTTTCGGACACCGCAGACTTTCCATACTTGAGCTTTCGGAATTGGGTAGACAACCCATGTCCTGGAATCAGTTTACCATTGTTTTTAACGGAGAAATCTATAACTTCTCCGAAATAAAAAGAGAACTTGAGAACTTAGGACATTCTTTTCTGGCAGAATCAGACACCGAAGTAATTTTACATGCTTATGGCGAATGGGGAACAAAATGCCTTGATCGATTTATTGGAATGTTCTCCTTTGTTATTTACGATTCAAAATCGGAAGAGTTATTCATTGCCAGAGATCGTGCGGGCGTCAAGCCATTATTTACCTATTATAAAAACGGGTTGTTTCTTTTTGCTTCCGAGCTAAAAGCCTTTCACAAACATTCAGGTTTCGAAAAAGAAATCAATACCAAAGCCGTTCACGCTTATTTGCAGTACGGAAGTGTTCCTACCCCACATTGCATTTTTGACTATTGTCACAAACTGGAACCGGGGCACTATGTACTCACTTCCCTGGAAAGTTTCAACTTCGTTCCTACACAGTACTGGAATGTTTACGATTATTATAACAAACCCAAGCTGACTATTTCTCCGGAAGATGCAATACGGGAAACTGAACGCATTTTGCAATCAGCATGTGAATACCGTATGATTTCTGATGTTCCTGTCGGAGTATTCTTAAGCGGCGGATATGATAGTACCTGTGTTACAGCCTTGCTTCAGAAAGAAAGAACGGAGGCTTTACGCACTTTTACCATTTCCGTTCCCGATATTGGTCTGAACGAAGCTCCTTATGCAAAGGAAATTGCAGGAAGATTGCAAACGAATCATACGGAAACGGAATGTACAGCAAAAGATGCAATTGATCTGATTGCTCAGCTTCCCTATTTCTATGATGAACCTTTTGCCGATTCCAGTGCAATCCCGACAACTTTGGTATCTAAAATCGCCAAGCAAAATGTTACCGTAGCATTGAGTGCAGATGGTGGTGATGAAGTTTTTGCCGGGTATAACCGTTATGAGATGATTCTCAAATACGGGGAAAAGTTGAATAAAATTCCCGGATTTGCACGAAAAAGTATGGCTGGTGTAATGAATCTTGTCGCCGCAGAATCCATTCCGGTTTTGAAGAACAAGTACAACTTTGCCCAGCGCTATGAAAAAACCAAATCAATTCTTCGCAACACAAGCGACCAAAATATCATGCTCAGTGTGAGTCAATTATTTACCGAGGAGCAAATAAGCACACTTTGTACTAATCGATTCGAGAAAGTAAGCACTTATTTTGACAGCACAGAATTAAAAAACTACAGTCCTTTAGCTTTTGCACAAGCAATGGATTATCAAACCTACTTGTTGGACGATATTCTCCAAAAAGTAGACAGGGCATCCATGTCTGTGAGTTTAGAAAGCAGAGAGCCTTTACTCGATCACCGATTGATCGAATATGTTGCCCAATTACCTGATGAATTGAAATACCGTGACGGATCGAAGAAATGGCTTTTGAAAGAAATTGTTCATCAATACATTCCAAAATCGGTAATGGACCGGCCCAAAATGGGATTTGCAATTCCAATCGAATCCTGGTTAAAAAATGAATTGCGCGATTTATTGGAAACTTATTTATCTGAAAATAAAATTAATGAAACAGGACTTTTCAACTGGAAAGAAATTGAGAAGTTAAAAACCGGATTTTTAGCCGGAAGAAAAGAGTTTGGTGTAAAAATCTGGTATTTGCTTTCTTATTTGATGTGGTATGAAAAATGGGGGAAATAGACATTAAGATTTTAGGACTTCAGGACCACAAGACTATATAATTCTTACTATCCTAAAGTCTTAAAATCCTGGAATCTTAAAAAAAGAGATTATGACGAAAACGGAAGTTAAAACAATCATGGAATTTGATGTCCCGGCTCGTGATCTATGGGACGCAATTACGAATCCTTCACATTTTAAAAAATGGTATTTCCATATACCTCACTTCACCACAACAATCGGTGGAAGTTTTGATTTTTACGAATCCGAAGCTCGCAAATTCCTTCATCATTGCGCGGTGCTGGAATTGGAAGAAGGCAGGAAATTTGTACATACCTGGGAACATCCTGAACAATCGAATGGTTCATCCGTTTTAACATGGCTGGTTGAGCCTATTGATGATCGCCACTCCAGGTTAATCTTAACTCATGAAGGATTGGAATCTTTTTCAGATGCCGGACCAAATTTTTCTCCTGAAAACTACCAGATGGGTTGGGATGCAATCATTAAAACATCCTTGAGAAATTACCTCTATTTGATAGAAAAGCTCCATTTTTCGATCAATATCAATGCAACGAAAGAAAAAGTCTGGAAAACACTTTGGGGAAAAGAAAGCTATAAAATCTGGACTTTACCTTTTGGTGAAGGATCCTACTATTCTGGCGATTTGGGACCAAATGCAAGGATTCATTTCTTGATGCCGGATGGAAGCGGAATGTATAGCGATGTAGTGTTTTTCAAAGAAAACGAGCTGCTTGTTTTCAAACATATCGGAAATGTTGTCAATTTCCAGGAACAAGAGATCAACGAAGAAACAAAACATTGGACAGGCGCTTTTGAAATCTACCGTCTGGTAGAAATTAATGCGAACACCACCGAATTGGAAGTAGAAGTGGATGTAACCGATCCCCATGTTGAATTCATGAAGAAACGCTTCCCAAAAAGTTTAGAAGTAGTGAAAGAATTAAGTGAAACCAATAATTAATATCTTATGGCAACAGTAAATGTTTATTTAACTTTTAATGGAAATTGTGAAGAAGCATTTCTATTTTACCAATCAGTTTTTGGAGGAGAATTTCCGTATTTGGGAAGATTCAAAGACATGCCTCAGGAAGACGGAAATAAAGCTGATCCGGCAATGGCAGAAAAAATCATGCATATTTCCCTGCCTATCAGTAAAGAAACCAGTTTGATGGGAAGTGATACCGGAGGAGAATGGGCTTCCAGTTTCAAGGAAGGAAACAATTTTTCCATTTCAATTAATGCAGACACCAGAGAAGAAGCTGACCGTATATTCAATGGTTTATCAGCCGGTGGAAAAGTAACTATGCCTATGGACAAAACTTTTTGGGGAGATTATTTCGGGATGTGGACAGACAAATTCGGAATAAACTGGATGATGAGTTTTAATGAGAATCAAAAATAAACTAAGACACGAAACGGAAGACTTTATTATTGTCTTCCGTCTTATTTTTTGTTTCCCCGCCCGAATCAATTCCTAAAAAAAATGTAACTTACCTCCAAAAAACATGAAACTACTTTTCGCTTCATCCAATGAGCACAAGATCGCTGAAATCAAGGCGATTTTACCTCTCGGTATTCAGTTGATTTCTTTGAAAGAGATTCATTTTTATGATGAAATTCCTGAAACTTCAGATACAATTGAAGGAAATGCTATTCAAAAAGCCACTTTTATAGCAGAGAAGATGAACGTTCCATGTTTTTCTGATGATTCAGGTTTAATCATTCCAAGTCTAAATGGTGAACCAGGAGTTTATTCCGCCCGTTACGCCGGTCCTCAGCGGGATGCTAATGATAACATGGATTTGGTAATCGAAAAAATAAACAATCAATCGGATAAAAGCGCTTATTTCACTACAGTAATTGCCCTATCGATCCACCATAAAATACACCTTTTTGAAGGCCGGATTAACGGAAGGATCATTCAGGAAAAACGGGGAAGCAATGGCTTTGGTTACGATCCGATTTTTGTTCCTGAAGGAAGTGAGAAAACCTTTGCCGAAATGAGCACAGATGAAAAGAGCGCTATGAGCCATCGTGGGAAAGCTTTAGAAAAAATGACTGAATATTTGAAACGGATAGGTTAAGGTAAATTGACGAATTCACAACTTCGCTTGTTCGCTAATTTGCAAACAGACCCTTGCTTAAACATCTCAAAATCAGATAGTTATAAATTGCCGTTAACAATTCCATTTACACTGTTGCAAACTCTTCAAAATTAAGCCGCTTATTTATTGATATTCCAATCCCCAACCATTAAATTTGCCCTCACCAGTTAAGAACTACTCTTAACACAATCAATTATAATAATCAAATTATGGCAGATTCAAATTCAACAATTCTGTATACACTTACTGATGAAGCACCGGCTTTAGCAACGTATTCCTTTTTACCAATCGTAAAAGCTTTTGCTGCTACAGCAGGAATTCAGGTGGAATCAAGAGATATTTCACTAGCTGCACGTATCCTGGCAACTTTCCCGGAGTGTTTAACAGCGGAACAACAAGTTCCGGATTCATTGTCTGAATTAGGTAACTTAGCAACAACACCTGAGGCCAACATTATCAAACTCCCGAATATCTCTGCTTCCATTCCTCAATTGAAAGATGCTATTGCCGAATTACAAGCTTTAGGTTTCAAGGTTCCTAATTATACTGAAACTCCTGTAAGTGAAGAAGAAAAGAATGCAAAAGCCAAATACGATAAAATTAAAGGTAGTGCTGTAAATCCGGTACTTCGGGAAGGAAATTCAGATCGCCGTGCGCCGAGAGCAGTAAAAAATTACGCAAAGAAACACCCGCATTCAATGGGAGCCTGGACTTCCGATTCACAAACCAAAGTAGCAAGTATGCCGGAGGGCGATTTCTACGGAAGTGAAAAATCAGTAGTGCTTCCACAAGCTACGGATGTGAAAATTGAATTGATCCAGAATGATGGAACAACAAAAGTTTTAAAGGATAAAACAGCATTAAAGGCAGGTGAGATTATTGATGCTTCCATAATGAGTCAACAGGCATTACGCAATTATATCGCGAAGGAAATTGAAGAAGCAAAAGCAAAAAACCTGCTTCTTTCTGTTCACTTGAAGGCGACTATGATGAAAGTGTCTGACCCGATTATTTTTGGAAATGTTGTTTCAGTTTACTTCAAAGATGTGTTTGAAAAACATGCGGATGAATTTGCTAAACTGGGTATTAATCCAAATAACGGTTTAGGAGATTTATACGCCAAAATTGAAAGTCTTCCTGCAGATAAGAAAGCAGCTATCGAAGCTGACATCAATGCGGTTTATGCTAAAAATCCGGGGATTGCAATGGTCAATTCTGAAAAAGGAATCACCAACTTACACGTCCCAAGTGACGTGATCGTAGATGCATCAGTTCCGGCAGCAATAAGAACTTCCGGTAAAATGTGGAACAAGGACGGACAATTGCAAGATACTTTAATGATCATTCCCGACAGATCCTATGCAGGAATTTACCAAACCGTTTTTGATTTCTGCAAAAAAAATGGGGCACTTGATCCAACAACGATGGGATCCGTTCCAAACGTTGGCTTAATGGCTCAGGCGGCGGAAGAATACGGTTCACATGACAAAACATTCCAGATCCCCGCTGACGGTAAAGTTCGTGTGGTAGATGCCAATGGCAAAGTTTTGTTGGAACATACTGTTGAAGCTGGTGATATCTGGAGAATGTGTCAAACAAAAGATGCTCCGATCCGCGATTGGGTAAAATTAGCTGTTACAAGAGCTCGTTTGAGCAATACACCTGCAGTATTTTGGCTGGATAAAAACCGCGCACATGATGCGGAATTAATCTCCAAAGTTGAATTATACTTAAAAGACCACGATACATCCGGATTAGATATTCGCATTCTTTCTCCCGATCAGGCAACTCAATTTACATTGGAACGCATTGTGAAAGGTTTAGATACAATTTCAGTAAGTGGAAATGTTCTACGCGATTACTTAACGGATCTATTCCCGATCCTTGAAGTTGGAACATCTGCAAAAATGCTTTCTATTGTTCCATTGATGAATGGTGGCGGTTTATTTGAAACAGGTGCAGGAGGTTCTGCTCCCAAACACGTAGATCAATTCTTAGAAGAAGGTTATCTGCGCTGGGATTCGTTGGGGGAGTTTTTGGCATTAGCCGTTTCTTTCGAGCACATGTTCAATACAACCGGAAATAAAAAAGCCAAAGTACTGGCTGAAACATTAGATGCTGCAACTGAGAAATTCCTGGAGAATGATAAATCACCGGCAAGAAAAGTTGGAGAGATCGATAACCGTGGAAGTCATTTTTATTTGACTCTTTATTGGGCACAGGCTTTGGCTGATCAAAATAATGATGCAGAATTGAAAACAAAATTCACACCTATTGCTGAAGCGCTGACAAGCAACGAGAATAAAATAAATACTGAATTGATCGGAGCACAAGGCCGCAAAGTTGATATTGGTGGTTACTATAAGCCAAACAAAGAACTAACAACTAAAGCGATGAGTCCTAGTGAAACATTAAACAATATTATTAATACGATTTGATATAGTCGATTGCTCTTAAATAATGAATTGCACCTGCGACAAGTGGGTGCATTTTTTTTGAATAAAAATGAATCAAACATCAAAAAAATACATAAAAGCAAAAGGGCCGCTTCTTTCGAAACGGCCCTTTTCAATACCTGAATAATAGTATATTCGGAGAATATTTTATTATTTTTTAGAGAATGTACCTCCCAAACCAGCACATTGAGTTTCAGCAGCTGCTTTTCCAGCTTTGTTAACTCCTGTGTAAGTAACTGATTGAGTAGTACCGTTACCATCTTTGTAAGTACATACGTAGTCCTTTTTACAAGATGCCAATCCGAATGTTGCAACAGCTGCAACCAAAATAAATTTTTTCATACGAAATTTAGATGAAGGTTATAAAAATAAATTAACACCGCGAATATAGTTTCTTTTTTTAATTCAACAAGTGGTTACAAAACTATTTTCTTAATCGGAAAAGAAAAATCAACGATCATTCCGATTTAGTTGATGTTGCAATCAACCCCTTCTGTTGAATACTTTTCACAGGCATCCTGAGCTGTCTTTTTTGAAGTTTTAATAGAGTAGCTATATCCATCCGAACACTCGCAAGTTCTCGACTTTGTACA
This sequence comes from uncultured Flavobacteriales bacterium, assembly GCA_946886545.1. The sequence continues at coordinate 10,475 of CAMPIU010000035.1, forward strand.
CGATACAAGTACCGATAATACAATAACAAAATATAAAATTGGCTTCATAACTTGAAGTTAATACTAATTTTGAAAATGTCAATCATGAAATTCCGTCATTTTGCGTGTGTTAAAATTTAAAATTGGGATTATAGCTCTTTTATTTCTCAGCTATTCCTGCCGTACTATTCTGCCGGAAGCCCCGACAAGTATTCATTTAGCAGAGACTCCTCCGGAGATCAATTCCATGATCAACAGTATTGTTGTTCCTGTCGAAATAAATCTTTCAGGTTACTTCAAGCAGGCCAATAAAAATGTTCCTGAATTTACCTCCGGATCGGATAAACCCTGTAGTGGCATTCGTTATGAATTTCAATTTCAAAAAGATTCTTTCAATATCACCACCGTTAATAATCACTTATTATCTGAATTACACGGTTCCTATTGGATCAAAATGGAATATTGTGCCGCGTGTTCAGGATTATTAAGTACAAAACCAATGTGTTTAACTCCACTCATTCCTTTCTCATGTGGAATCAATGAAAAAAAACCTTCATTGAGAATTCGTTTCGCAACCGAATTAGCGGTCAATGAGAATTATGGTTTGAGCACACGAACAACTATTGACGAGTTAAAATCTCTGAATCCATGTGAAGTAACACTTTTTAGATTTGATGCTACGGATGAAGTCATCAAAGAAGTTAAAAAAACATTGAAAAAACAATGTGAAGAAACAGATAAACAATTAGAAGCTATTTCATTTCGAAAAGAAGCAGCTGACTTATGGAAGAACATGAATCAAACAGTAAAAATTCCTTATTTGGGTTATATTCACTTCGAACCGATTTCACTTTCCCTGGTTAAACCTCGTTTAGAGCGGAACAAATTATACACTACCCTTGTACTGAATTGTAAAACGTATCTGAATCAAAATTCTTCTAAAGCTTCAGTGTCTGATCTTCCTAAATTGAACATAATTGCAAGTGCACCAAAAGACACTTTCGATCTTTTCACTGATTTTGAATTAAACTATGATTCAATATCGCAATTATTCACAGAACAAATCAAAGGGAAAACTATTGATTTTAAAAAGAATCATTTTGAATTCAATTCTATAAAGCTAAGCGGACTGGATGAAAAAAAAATCGTTCTGGCTATACAATTCAGCGGAACCAAAAAAGGCGTTTTATACCTTCAGGGAATTCCAAGCTTTGACAATGAAAAAAAAATTCTTGAGCTTACAAAGCTCGAATACGATTTAAAAACAAAAAGTATTCTTCTCAAAAGTGCAAAATGGCTGTTTTCAAATCGGATCTACTCAGAACTTGAAAAAGCGACCAAATTAGATCTAAGTATCCAGTTTAATGAATTAAAGAAAACCATTGACCGGAATCTTCAAAAGAAAACAGGTGACTTCAGTTTATTAGGGAAAACCCACGATGTAAGTGTTGTTCATATTTTTCCTACAAGCGATCATTTGTACCTCAGAACCTGCCTGAAAGCGCAGCTGAATGTTAAACAATAACCAAAAAATACAGTTAATATGCCCATTCAGCCCATTTAGACAGTCAAAAAAAAGGACCTTTTTCAAAACTGATGAATTAACTATCTTTGCAGCCGATGAAATCTGCTTTCCTTTTATTTATTTTCTTTTTTGCCATTAATGCCTTTGGTCAGCAGATTCTTGAAAGCTCAGATGCTATTTCTGACTGTACCGGGGCCACCAACGTGCTTCAAACCGGAGAATATCAAATGCAGTTCCCGGGGAAGGGCGGAAAAGTAAGTGATTTCCAGGCTTATGAGGTTTTAAAAGATTTTGAAGAAAAAAATACCTTGTTCTGTTCATTCAAAGCTTCTTACAACGGAAGGTTTTCTCTAAAGGCCACATGTCCTGAACCTATTCAAATGATCATTTTTGAGGGGGAAACAAAATATCCCTGTGAAGAAATTGCAAAAGGTTCTGCAGAGATAAGAAGAATTATTATCAACCCCGCACTCGAACTTGGGTTAGATTTGGTTGTTTCTGAGAGTACGCTCTATCCAATTGACCTGGCAGCGGGAAAAGAACTCATCATTTGTTTCATTGGCACGCCGAAAATGAAAGAATATGTAAATGTCAACTTCATCTTTGAACCCATAAACGGTGAACTTCAGGAAACGTCAGAAGGAGGAAAACTACTTGATTTCAGACCTGATAAGAATGAATCGGGCCTAACTATTTTGGTTCGGGATTATGAAACAGGAAAACCGGTCATTGCCAATATTACACTTACCGGAATTAAAGGAATCTCTGCCGCCTACCAGGGTTCAGATTTCCGTTTCCCAATTGAAAGATCCGGGAAAGTGCAACTAAAGATTGATGCGGAAGGCTATTTCTTTGTTGATAGGGAAGAACCGGTGTCTGCTAATACGGAAACCGAAATTGTAGTTTGGATCGAACCTTTGGGTGAAGGAAAGAGTATGCAGATTGATGAAATAGAATTTATTCCGGGGTCATCCGAGTTTCTTCAAAGTGCAGAACCTAAACTAAGACGACTAAAAGATTTTCTGGCTTTAAATGCCGGAATAAAAGTGGAAATCCAAGGCCATGTGCATTCCAACGGAGAAAATACTTTTGAGGCACAAAAACTGTCTGAAGCCCGGGCAAAGAGGGTTTTCCATTACTTGGTTGAAAACGGAATTGATAAAAACCGTTTGACCACAGTAGGATACGGGAACACCATGCCTATTTTCCCAAATGCAAAATTTGCCTCCGAAGAACAAAGTAACCGGAGAGTGGAAATCAAGGTGCTTTAAATTGAAAATGGAGAATTGATAAGAAAATTAAACTTATTAAATAAATTTCCCCTTTTCAATTTATAC
>CAMPIU010000036.1 GCA_946886545.1 uncultured Flavobacteriales bacterium
GTTCAAAGTTAATCTGACCAAATGAGTATGTGCTAATCAGTGCTGTTAGTATAAGGAATGTCAGTTTCATTTTAGATTTTTTTGTTGAAGTTACGAAAAGACAAATATCAGGCCAAACAAATTGAAAAGTGAAAGTTGGAAAGTCAAACAAAGACTTAAGATCAAAGATATAAGACCAAATCGACTCAGACTTACGTCTTTTGTCTATAGCCTTTAAGTCTTCTTACCCCAACAAATGAACCTCTAACTCCACCAAACGCGGCAAAAGCACTTCATCTTCCAGAGCGGCATGAACTGCAAGGTCTTTTTCAAAGTGTTCCAATTGGGTCAGGAAAATGCGGAAAGCTAGAGGTGTTTTTAACCCCTCTATATTCTCGGTGATTTTATTCCTTACCCCATTCAGATCTTCCTCCAGGTTTGAATGGTTTTCAAAAAACTGCTTCAGAGTAAAATTTCCGAAACGTTCACGATCGATCGGGGTTCCTGTTTTCTGAAGTTCAAGCAGGGACTGGATATAAGGGAACAAGAAAACTTCTTCATACTGGATATGAGCCAGTAACTTCTTCTGATAGGAAATAAAGAAGCCGCACAACATCAGCAATACATTATCTGAGTTTGCCTGTTTGCTATATAAATTGTAAATAGATTGCTCAATTTCAGGAAGCTTGGTATTCAGGTAAATTCCATGAGATTTTTTAAGTGACCCCAGTAAATCTTGGATTGCTATTTCCTGAATCAATTCCTTGGGAAATTCCGTAAGCCCATCTTTGGCCAGATCCACCAACTGATTTAATGCTTCCTCCGAAGAAGTAAGAACAGGCCTATTATTCAAACGTTCTTTTAACAAACGATCTGTCAAATCAGCTCCCGATTCAGTTTTTTGTTCTTTATTCATTTCCAACTGGTGATTTATGATAATCAACTCAAACAAATGTACGAACAGGAACTTGCTCTAACAATACCATAAATGTGGTAAAGCATGGTCTGAATGTTAAATTTTCAGTACAAAAGCGTAATCAACTCAGTCTTTTCCTTGCGGCATACTTTTTCCTAACTTAGCATTCAGTTTCTTTACAAATGAAAGTTATCATTCTTCTTGTTTTACTGGCTCACTCGAATTTATTGCTTTCCCAGGGAAGAAATGAACAGGTAAGGGATCTGAACCGCATTGTGGAGCTCATGAATACTTTTAGCCGCTGTAGTCAGGATTGGTATTTTGATGCGGTGCAGTTGCAAAAAGCCCTTCACAAAAGTTCCGAAAAAATCAATGAGAGTTATTTTTATTGCAGTAAAACCCAACACAGTGGATTCGTTTATTATTCCGGAATTGAAACAGTCTTTCGCTTTAAAGAGATTAATCCGAATACCCAAAACCAGATTCCGGCTTATCAATCTGATTACCTTCCATGGCTGGAAGCAAAAGAGCTGGTAATTAAAATTTACTCCAAACCAAAAAGTAAGTATGCTTCTCTGGCACCGGCGCTAAATAAGTACCTCACATCAACTGACAGCTTATATGCAACGCACACGGAATTGAACAGCTATGTTTCTGAAAAGAAATTCCGTTCTGATCCTCAATTCAGCGAAGCAAAGCGGATTTTAAAAAGTCACGATCTCTGGTTTAAACTATGTCACCTGAATTCCCGTGAATTGGACAGTATTTTGGTGGATTACTGCAATTTCCACTGTCCTCCTTTTCAAACACACAAGGAATTGCAACAGGGCTTGCAGGAATTAAATCTTACCATGAGTTTGCTAACGGCTTGGGAAAGGGATTTGTACAGGGAAAATCTTTCCAACAATTCAGTGTACGATACCAAACTTCGGATCTTAAATACCGAAGGATTAAAAAACGATTCGCTTTATCTTTTCAAAACACGGGGATATGAAAAATTGAACAGCGGCTTTTGGCTGCACACACGTTACCGCACTTTTTATACTTCCATGCAAAGCGGAATTTACTGGTTTGCCATATCAAAACCTTCATCTGAACCATATTTAAAGCAATCCCAGCAAGCTTACAACGATTTTGTACGTGGTTACAATGCCATTGTAGAAGATTACAATGATTACATTGAAATCGGGGACGGATTGACTTTCAGGAAAACAGCTTCCTGTTGCCTTTCTCCTTCTGAAATTGATACGAATCAGAATGTCTTGCTGATGGCTCCAAAACTGATCTGTAAATTTGAGTATTCCGAACCACCAGCTGAAATAACTCCTGAAGATTCAATCCCTGCCGGACTAAGTCCCGATGCGCTCTTGATTCAAGAAGCAAAACCTCATCATTTGATCTACTTACTGGATGCTTCATCTTCGATGAATGAATCCGGGAAATTGACTCATCTGAAAGAAAATGCAACACACTTGGTGAAAATGCAAAGGGAAGTGGATCGCATTTCGATTGTGACCTTCTCGGGTAAATCAGAAATCTTACTTCGGGCCATTCCATGTGACCAAAAGAAACAAATTGAAGAGAAAATAGCGCGGATCCATGCATTTGGTCAAACCAATGTTCGAAGCGGATTGGAAACAGTTAAAAACCTTCTTTCTTCGGACAAATTGATAAATGGTGTAAATTCTATCCTTCTTTTAACAGACGGTGAATTTCCTTTGAATGATGACACGAAAACGCTTATCAAGGAATTGAAAACACGTGAAATCGGGATCTATTTCGTTTACCTTGGAAAAGCACTGAATAAAAAGAATACTAAATCAATGGAACGCATGTATTCGGATTTGGGAATCATCTTCTATGATACGAATACAATGGATTTAGAAGAGGCTTTGCTGAAGATCGCAACGGAATAAGTTCAACGAATTTTAAGTTCTTATTTCGTATGCATTTCCGTCAATGTACTGATTATGCTTGCATCAGTGACAATTATAGCTTCGAAGGTTTTATTTTCATTGGATTTAATAACCTCCGGAAAGGGATTTCCTGCATAAATTCCCGTAAAAATATCAATGTGATTTTTTTTAATCGCTCCGCCGGTATCTCCTGCAAAGAAATAGCCATCATGAATTGCCTGTTTGCCATTTGGCAAATTGACCAATTTGCCTTTTATTAGGGAAAGATAAATCACTGTTCCGTATGGAATGACATCTTTGTCCACTGCTATTGTCCGAAAGGGAATTAAACGGTAATTTTTCACCCCGTCGCCAAATCCTTCTGATTTACTCCAAAGTGTTTTCCCCCAACTTTCAACCTTTAAATTACTGGAAGCATACTTTTTACAAGCTCTGCAATTCACAAATGAACTATCACCCGATTTTGCAAAATTGATCACGGTAATCATTCCCGATGAATCTTTTACATAGGCAGTTCCTTCCAGGGAAGCTTCACAAAAATTACAGGTATCAGCGTACAATCCGGACGGACCGCCATCTGCATAAACAATCGGAATGGTTCCTCCTGATTGAAACTCATGGATATAATATTGAGTCGACCAAAGCGATAAGGGAGTTAAAAGCGCATTGTTTTCCGGTTCCGGAAAATTGAAATCCTCCTGAGAAGTTTGTGTAAATGAATAAGTACACAATCCTATTAAAAACACCGCTATTTTCGTCTTCAAATTCATCTTCACCATTTCAATCAGAATCTCAATTTATACAAATGGTTACTTCCCTTGCGTCTATTATTTTCACAGCGAAGACGCAACGCTTACTCTATAACTACAGAGAAGGCGCAGAGAATGCAAAGTTTATATTTACTTGAGCTTCTTTTTTTTATCCTTGAAAATACTGTCACTCAGTCCTGTATTCACTGCGTAATCTGTTAAGGTTATCGTAATTGTTCCTTTCGACTTTGGTTTGGACTTGGTCTTTTTCTTGTCGCTGGAAGTTTTATTGATATCTGCTGCAACGCTTTTGGGCATTTTGAATTTCTTTACGTCAATTTCAAATTTCAATTCACTTGGCAGACCATAATTCAGCTGTGCTCCATATTTGAAATCTGTTTTAACCGTACCATTGCTCTGGGTTGTAACTTGGGAACGGATAATAACAGAATTCTTTTGGTCTACCCAAATCTTAGCCAGGATAATTTCTCCGTTACTGGAATTGGGAATGATATTGATCAAACGCGTGTCAATATCGCGAATTCTTAAAGAATCTCCGAAAACAGCCGTGTATTTCGACTTGTCTGACAAAAAAGTATTGAGTTCGGTAAAACCCTGCTTGGGCAAAATTGTAATCCCCTTGGATTCGATCTTGAATTGATCCTTTTGCTTGAAATAGATTTTCGCTTTCGAAGGCATGATTTGGATCATGGGAATATTCGCATCGATATGGGCATTCACCGTGTAATCTTTTACAGCAGCCAATTTTGCATTGATCTTTTCAATTAAGTCTTCGGGCTTTTGTCCAAAAGCGATAAAACTCAAAGAAAACAGACTGAGAATAAGGATTTTTTTCATTAGGATGTGATGTCTTTCTTGTTAAACTTTATCAGGGTAATTCCCACTAAAACCACAATGTGTGTGAGCAGAATTACAATTGAATTCATTATTTCATCGAATGGAACCGGCTGCTCAAAGAAACTTCTCCAGGAAGCCATGTGGGTTGTAAACAAATACGGTTTAACGGAATCAAATACACTGACGTCCAGACTCCCGATAATGGTGAAAACGATAATGATTGCCATGGTTGAAACAATTGGCCCAATGGAATTTTCAGCGAATGCAGACAAACAAATCGAAAGTGTTGCAACTGTTAATAAGGATAAATAGGCTACACAAAAAGCCAGCCCGAATCGCCACAGAATATCAGCTTCAGGAAGAATGACCAATCCATCGCTGTTCAACACCATTAAATCTCCGCTCCCGAAAACCAAATGCGACACAAACACGGACAAAAACCCAAGCCAAAGTGTGATTACGAGCGTATAAATTGCACCCGCAATAAATTTGGAAAGTACGATCTGTGTCCTGGAAATCGGTTTGCTGGCCAGCATGCGGATAGTACCCATTGCAGCTTCCCCGGAAATCAAATCGCCGGTAACCAGAGCTATCAATAAAGGAATGTGGACCACCAGCATTTGCAGAATGATAAATGCTATTAAATTTCCGTTCACCAACTTGCCGTTGAACGACAAGGTTTGTTCGAAAGATGCTGTCACAAAGGAAACCATCGATTCACCATCTGCCTTCATGGCAAAAATGATAATTCCGATCAATATAGTTAAGGCTCCCAGCCCCAAATAACTCCGTGGTTTTGAAACGATCTTAATGAACTCGTTATAAGTATTTTTAAAAAGCATCAGGACTGAATGGTTTTAATGAAATAATCTTCCAGTTTACGTTTCGGTTCAATGGAATGAACTGCAAATCCGGCCAGTACCAATTCTTTTGTAAGATCGGGAACAAGCTTTTTGGATATGAATACTTCCAGTTCTCCAGGGGAAATAGTGCTTATTTCCTTCGGATTAAATTTCGTTTGCAACAGCTGAACCGCTGATTCCGATTGATCTACTTCGATCTTCACAACAGTTTCTTCACTGTTAAGCAATTCATCAACGCTTCCCTCAACAATGGATCTTCCCTGGTTGATAATTACCATCCGGTTTGCTATCAATTCAATTTCCGAAAGCTGGTGAGAAGACAATAATATCGTCTTATTCTGTTCGTTTTTCAAACGGAGAATGAGGTTCCGGATCTCAATGATTCCTTGTGGATCCAATCCGGTAGTCGGTTCGTCCAGGATAATCAGTTCTGGCTTGTGCAATAAGGTTTGTGCGATTCCCAAACGCTGCTTCATCCCATGAGAAAACCCTTTTACTTTGTGCTTCGCACGATCACCCAAACCAACGAAATCGAGCATTTCAAGAATCTCTTTTTTCGATACACTCGCACCAGAGATCCGGGCGAAGATTTCTAAGTTCTTTTGTGCCGACAAGTATTTGTAAAAATCAGGTTTTTCGATGATGCTCCCGATGTTCCCAAGAATCTCCGAGCGGTGTTTATTCAGGGATTTGTTAAACAATTCGATGGTTCCGCTATCCGGACTGATCAGGGAAAGCAAACAACGGATCGTAGTACTTTTTCCTGCTCCGTTCGGTCCCAAAAAACCAAATACATCACCTTTATGAACTGTGAAAGAAACATTTTTGACTGCTTCGAAGGAACCAAATTTCTTGGATAAATTCCGAACCTTTATAATGGTTTGTTGTTCCATAAACCTTAAACAGAATTAGTTGTCCTTTTGTTTAAAAATCTTCCCTCAAAAAGACCCTTAAAATTACGCATTATCACGAATCGTTAACTCGTAATTTCCAAAAATTCGGTGAATGGTACCTTGAAATTTTAGAGGAATGAACGATTCTGCACTTTGGTAAAAAACGTGGTTCAAACGCCTGTGTTTAGTACCCAAGGGGTAACCCCTGATTTACCTGTTTTGCTAGTTTACATGGTGCAGATGGTCTAGTTTTACCTCAAAATTCTAAATATGAAAAAAAGTTACTTAATTTTCAGCATGCTCGCGGGTATGCTTACCACATTCAACACTTATTCCCAAACTTATTCAAGTTATGGAAGTACACCTACAAATGACAACTATAACTATGTCAACAACTCCAATGACACGATGTATTACACATTTAATTCGGTTATTGGCGGAGCTTATGAAGATGCAACCCTGACTATCGACGGAAGCGCATATTTTTACGCGGGTGCTTCTTACAACGTTTACGGCCCCGGATCGGTACTTGTGGGGAATTTTACCAATCCCGCTTACTATGACTGTAATGAATTTTCGGCTGTGATCACCATTCCTGTCGCAACTATTAATTCCTATGGAGGAAGTGTAGTCTACAAATTTGTACAACAAGGGACTGTGTATGCTAACTGTAATGAAAACAGGTTGCGTGCTAAACTTCAGTATAACTATTGTACAACAGGTGTTCCCGCGCAACAGGCAAATATCTCTTTGACCGACAATCTGTTTTGTCAGTCAAATGATCCGGTCAACTTGGTAGGATCACCTGCCGGAGGTGTTTTTTCGGGAAGCGGAATCACAAACGGTGTACTTGATCCGTCGGGCTTATCTTATGGAGTTTACTATGCAACTTACACATTTACGGAAGCAAACGGTTGTTATACCCAAGATAGTGTAAGTTTCACTGTGTTTGAAAATCCGGCAGATCAATCTGTGACTACGTGTGAGAATATGGCTCCGATCTTGAATACAGGAAATATTTCTACAGTATACGCTACAGATGAGAATTTATCCAATATGATCGGGATCGGAACGAATGTTACTCTGAACCCGATAACGGCTAATCCTACAGAAGTTTATTCTGCTGCGGTATCCAGTCCTTATTATTATGAAATGAATTCCCTTGACACTAGCAATTACCAAATCATTGATCACGATGCACTTACCGGAGATGACCGCGGAGGAATTGCAGTAACAGCAAACTATGTTTACATAGTTGGTGACGATGCAACCGGACGGTATGACCTGGATTTACAAAACGGAATCGATTTGCCAAAACGCGATGGGATCTTTACAGATTTGGCGCAATTGAAATTGTATACGCTTTACAATACGGTAGCACCATTTACACCTAACAGCGATAACCTGGACGGATTCACCATGAATGCTTTACGTGAATTAAATGAAGACCTGACTTATGGCAGTGAAATCATTATGTTGTCTCAACCTGTCACGATCGGCACACAAGATCAGGCAGTTATTCTTGCAGGATATAATGAATTGATTGTCGGAACAGCTTATGATAGCTATGAGTTTTATCACATCTCTATTTTGAACGGGTTGGTTACACCAATGGGACAACACCAATTAGATGTTTACGGTTCTGAAAACTGGGCTATTTGGGGTATGTCAGGATTTGACGGAACAGATCGCCATGCTTACTTTAGAGATGACAATGATTCTATTGTTGATTTCAATTTTGCTACAGGTTTGTCAACAAGCATTCTGCCTATCACTGATTTTTCCGATTTGGCCAGCTTTATCGCACATCCGGTGAATCACCGTTTTTATGCACATTATGAAGGCAGCACAGCTACTTTCGGAGGTGACAACGAAACCTTATTATACTTCCAGATTTCTGATTCTGCATCACAGTTAATTGCAACACCTGCAAATTACGCTTGTCCGAATATGATCACTTTCACATTCAATACACTTGATTTAGGGGCTGATACAACTGTTTGTTCGGAAGACGGTTTATACATCCTTCCAGGAGGAAATGGTTATAGTTCATACACATGGAATGGTGTGAATAACAATTTTAACTCTTTTCCGGTACAAACTTCAGGTGAGGTTGTTTTATCTGTTGTTGACAACACAAACTGTACACTTACGGATAGTATAATTGTAACCATCACGGAATGTACTGCAGGAATTGATGAGTTGGAAGCAAATACTATGTTGATTTACCCTGTTCCAAACAACGGAACGTTCCAAATCACATTCAATGCCTTAGCTGAAGATGCTCAAATCAGTATTGTAGATGCTCAGGGAAAACAAATTGCAAATAAAGTAGTTTCACAGGGAGAAACAAGCGTTCCAATGAATATGGAAGTTGAACCCGGAATTTACTTTGTCCGTTTGGTTTCCGCAAATGGAACTTCACAACGTGCTATAAGCATTCAATAAAACACATATTAAAATAAAAAAGTAGGGGCGAAAAATTTTTCGCCCCTACTTTTTTTCCCACCCTATCCGTAAACGGACTCCAATATATTTTGAGTTAATCACCTGGTCACATAAACTGTTTCACGCTTTGTTCCGCATAACAAATAGTAAGTTCCAACCGGCCATGATTCCGTTTCAATCAATTGCGTGCCACGTATCGTTCCTGAATACATTTCCTCTCCCTGAGTATTGATCAATTGAAATTTCATTGCCTGTGAAGCTCCAAGCACCTCTACCACGAGGTAATTCGAACTTGGATTGTTGTATACATACATGCTTACTGAAGTAATCCTATCCGGAACAGCCGTTTTCGTAAGTTCATCAGAAATGAACGGATTAGCTGCAAGTACTGTTTCCTGCACCAACAACCGCATTGGGATTGGCGCGTGTTTTTGAGCAAAAGCAAAAGTGTTACTGAATATTGCTATTAAAACGATTGAGATAAAACGTGCCATACTGTAATGATTTAAATGAACTGTTCCACTTTGATGATTCCGGAAAGGCAACAACTATACCATGCCAAATCACCATTCGTTTTTGTGGATCAAATTACCTGAAAAATCGATTTTGAACAGGCTTTTCTTGCCTGATAGAATAAGTAAATCCTTACGTATTCGTTACATACACGCTTATGGAAACATTTAAAAAAAAGATGGTAGAAATACTTATCCATAGCACTATAGATTGCTTGGATAAGTTCAAAATGAAAGTTGTTTTTTCAATATGAAAATAGGTGAGTCAACTATTTCACGAATTATTCCAATCCGTTTTTCATAGCCCATTTAAGCAGCACGTTTTTTTCTTTCGGTAATCCCAGTTTTTCAATGATATTGGATCTGTGGCCTTCAATGGTTTTTTCGGAAAGAAACAACATTTCGGCAATCTGCTTACTTGTTTTTTGTTGAGCGATCAATTCAATGATCTTGCGCTCGGAAAAGGTCAGTTTATCCAATTCACTTGTTCCGGTTTCACGCACACTTATCAGATCATTCAACAGGGAATCACTCACATACTGATTTCCTTTCGCTACTTCCGATAAACAGTTTTTCAATTCCACCTGGGCGTGTTCTTTCAGAATATAACCGTAAACTCCGTATTCTTTGGATTTATTGTAAATGGTCATTTCGTTGTGCATGGTAAGTAGGATCACTTTTGTTCTCAACTTCAGTTCGTGAACCTTCTTAGCTACGTCAAGGCCATCCAATGCAGGCATATTGATATCCAGGATTGCAATATCCGGCAGACGAAGCTGAATCATGTTTAAAGCTGAAACGCCATTCGCGCAGGTAGCAATAACCTGGTAACCGTAAGATTCAACAAAACTTTGGGTTCCCTGAAGTGTAAACGGATGATCGTCTGCGATGATAATAGTCATTCTGTTTTCTTTAAGTCAATAGTAATAATGGTTCCGGTTTTATCGGATTGAATTTTGGCCTGGCCGCCTATAGCTTTACTTCTTTCAATAATATTGTGTAGTCCAAAGGCATCCTTCCTGGAAAGCGTTTCAGAAACATTAAAACCTTTCCCATTGTCCTTGATCTGGATCATCAGATTTTCGTCTCCTTCCCGGATGATAATTTTTGCTGCTACCGCTTCTGCATATTTGATAATATTGGAAAGTGCTTCCTGGATGATCCGGTAAACCTGCAGTTCTTCCGAAACGGATAGGGAGCCGCTGTAAACAATGTCGGAAGTAACCATCAACTGATTCACGGATTGTGCACGGTCAAGCAACTGATTAATACTTGCTGTCAATCCCACTTTCTCAAACATCACAGGATGCAGGTTTCTGCTGATACTGCGAATGTCTTTTATAATTGAATCAATCTTATCTTTGGCTGAAGGTGTATTTTCACCAATGGAATGCTTTAGATTAAGCAACTCATGACTCACGCTGTCGTGCAAATCGCTTGCAATCCGCCGGCGCTCTTCTTCGGTTTTATCCAGCAGTTGCTTCGTATATTGTTGCACTCTTTTATTCTCTGTTTTGATCTTTTTTTGTTTTTGTTTGGATAAAACAATGACAATTACCAGAAACAAGCCCATCAGAAGAGAAATCAATAATGCAATAGTCATTTTTCCGTTTGAAATAGTTTCTTTCTGAAGAGCAATTTGTTCTTCTTTTCGCTTTGTTTCATAAAGTTTATTCAACTCCATTGTTTTCGTTATGATCTTTTGGTTGCTGATCATATTTTCTGCATGCTTCAGTTTTTCCGAATAGATGTAGGCTTTTTGATAATTCTTCGTCAATACTGCATTATCTTTTAACACTTCGGCAAAGGCAGCCTGGTTCTGGTAATCTTCCTGTTCTTCGACGGCTTGAAATGCTTTTTCAATGAGACCGATATCCTGGATCCCCTCACCTGACTTAATTTCGTAGATGGCCACTGTGATGGCATAATCCGCATCTGAAGCAGGAGAATTTAACTTTTCAACGTAAGGCTTCAGATCAGAAAGCACGGCCTTTGCTTCCGAATTCCGACCTTCGTGCACTAACATTTCTACGTAAAAAGAAGATAGTGCAACTTCGAGCGACTCGTCGTGGATCTTACTTTTGATAAACAAATGATAGGTTGAATCAATTAATTGGAACTGTTTCGGATCATCCATTTCCTGGTATAAAATGATCTTATTGTGTAATGAGACCAACATATTCCCCATGTCATCGGCACGTTTATAGTCGGCCATGGCTTTATTAAAATACACTTCTGCTTCGGTGAAATTTTTAGTATACAGATGAACCAGCGCCATGTTGTCGTAAATCCCGCCTCTCCCCGTATAATTATCGGTTTGATTGAATAAAGCAAGTGCTTTTGAATTGTAAAGGATTGCTTTCGCATGCTCTCCCATTGCGAAATGACAAAAAGCCAAATCTCCGTATCCATGGCCTACTTCAATACAGCTTGCATAATCAAAAGGTTTGTAGATAACCAGTTTCCGGAAATAAGGAATTGCCTTCCGATAGTCCGTTTGATTGATGTAATAGTTGCCCATGTAGGATTCTACAAACAGGGTTTTATCCCAGGGAAGTTTCTGCTCATAATATTTTTGAAAAGAGCGAATGGTATCCAGTGTACTTTCCCGGAAAAAAGAATAATACATTTCCTGTTCCGCTACTCCTGAAAGTGCACCGGCAGCCTTCGCAAGACTTCCCCGCTTCATTTGTTTGCCATAATAATCCTGAAAGACCGGATAATAATTTGTGTCGTGAAAATTGGCGCGGCTGGTAAGCCAGGAAACGATGCTGTCTGTTTTTTCTGCCGGTCCCTGACGGTAAATGATTTTATCAGGTGTCTTCTCGCAAGCGCAAAACAAAAGCACCAACAAGAACATACACACAAAAAGATTCACCAAGCGACTCCTCATCCAATGACATTTAGACATAAAAATACCGGTTTGAAATGGATCAAAGACTCTTTCTGATAAAATCGAGGGTTTCCCCTTAGGGAATAGAACATTTGAATAACGGACATTTGCCCCGGAAAATTTTTCGGCGAAATACGGAATTGAAACCATCCGTTTCGCAAAGAAATAAACCGATAACCTGTATAGCTACTACTTATAGCGTAAGGGTAAATCCTCCGTTGGCTTAGGTCAGCGGAGGATTTTGAATTTATAGACCTACATCCGTATCCATTTCTGGAACTTACTCATGAAAGTTCACACGAAGTCATTCTCCGGAAGAAAATCATTAAAGAATAAATTCATCTGACAGCCGAACAAAAAAGGGAATTCCGGTATGGAACTCCCTTTTTTCAATTACGCAATTGTTAGCTTTAAAGTCTGAAAAAACAGAGGCCGCTACCGCCTCTGTTCCGCTTAATTAAGAATAATTAGGCGTTGTAGTTTTTGTTTCAGTGAATATTGGTGGCCTTTTTATTTTAGTGAACAGTGGTGGGTAATTTTTTACATCGCAGCTTTTTCGTTATTAATTTCATGTTCAAGTACAGTAATTGCTCCTTTCAACTGGTGAATGCAACTTCTATTCGGGAACTGATCTATCACGGATTCCGGAAAACCTAATGGAAGATCCATTCCGTTGGCATAGTGCAGATACAAGACATAATAATTTTTCAAATACTCGTTTTGAATGGATAAATACGTATTGACAGTATTCATTTGGTTCGCAATCGCATTCATAAGCAACTGCTTATATGATCTGTCAGGAAACTTATTCAAATGCTTTTGAGGAAAATCAAACGATAACATTTCTCCGTTTGAATAATACCAGTAAAGCTCAAAATAATACCCCAAATTTCTGATTTCTGCAAGAACCATTTTGGAATCAGGAATCGGCGAAAGTCTTCTATCTGTTAGTATTTCCATTTCTCTTCATTTTAGCCGGCAATCAATCTAAAACTGCTTGTTGGCTGAAACAAGTATAGGGTACTTATCCGCAGTATTTCAACCAAAATGTCATGAAAAAGGAAATCCGTGTCATGAAAAAGAAAAAATGATACATGAAATAATAAGATATCATACTATTGGATTATTTCGCATAGCGAATGGTATGGGAGCAACCATAAATTAAAACAACTATTCTTTCTAAAAAAATACCCCTGTCTGTATTGTATGCTAATACAGCAGATTTCTTTTGCGGAAGAAAATTTTGTTTTCTAGAAAATTTCGAAC
>CAMPIU010000037.1 GCA_946886545.1 uncultured Flavobacteriales bacterium
ATTACAAATTGGGTGATACGATCAATGCTTATTTCGTGAAACAGAAACCCATTCAACGTCAATTTCAAATTGTTGGTATTTATGAAACCGGCCTGGAAGATTTCGATAAAGAATTGGTTTTTTGCTACTTGCCGCAGGTCCAGCAATTGAACGATTGGGGAATCAGCGCTGAAATTATAGTGGAAGATTCGCTTTATCACGGAAATTTAATTGTTCGCGCCCAGGTTACCGGAGGAAACGGAAATTACCGCTACGATTGGGGGGAAGGATTTGAGAATACCACCGCACACGCCATGTATCCGCAAAAAGACACGGTGATCCGGCTGATTGCAGCTGATTATTGGACTTTTATGGATGAACCGGTAGGAAATCCGGACAGCAGGGAAGGTGAAACAGCAATCCCGGATACTGCTTATTTACAGATCAAGCTGAAAGGTGACAAATTGGCTATCAATGCATTTGATTTGGATCCTGAAGGAAATCTGAAAAAGAAATTCCTGAGCAGTGATGGTCTTCATTACCAGGTAAAGGCCGGTTCCAAGACAGTAGACCTGGAGTTTTTTCCCGGTCATGGTTCCTACAGGGAATATGTAGGGTCTTATGAACTGACGGTAGCCGATTTCTCGGATATCGAAAACCAAAAGAAAAAAATAGAAAAAGCAGTGGAATTTAATCCGGATTTCAGGCAGCAGGTCAAAGTAAACAGTATTAAAGATAACCAGCATGACTTGTTTGTGTGGTTAAGTTTCCTGGATGTGAACCTGGCCATTGTACTTATTTTAATGCTGATAATCGGGATTGTGAATATGGGTTCTGCCTTGCTTGTTTTAATATTGGTACGGACGAATTTCATCGGTATTCTCAAAGCCATGGGAGCGAGCAACCTGTTTGTGCGGAAAGTGTTTATGGTACATACCGGTCAGCTTATTTTAAAAGGAATGCTTTGGGGAAATGTTATCGGAATCGGGTTTTGCTGGCTTCAGTACCAATTCCATATTATTCCTCTTGACCCGAAGGTTTATTATTTAAATACCGTTCCGATCGAATTCAGCATCTGGAAGATCCTTTTACTGAATGGTATCACGTTGAGCGTCTGTTTGCTTGCGCTTTTTGTTCCTTCTTTATTGATCAGCCGGATAAATCCTGCCAAATCGATCCGATTCAAATAAGCAGTTTAATCGATAATTCACCCACTTCCGGATAATTTAGTATGTAAGCAGTGATAAATCCTTATTTTTGAGAGACTATAAAAACATGAGAAATTCTATCATACTTGCTTTTTTGATCTGCTTCAGTTTCCGGGGATTCAGTCAGAGAAATGTGCGCGACAGTGCAATAGCTACACCCTGGATCGCACTTCATTACGGATTAAATGCTCCGGGAGGAGATTTGAAAGAACGCTTTGGGGCAATCAATCATGTGGGAGCGATGGCCGGATATAAGACTTCCAGAAATTGGGTTTACGGTTTGGACGGAAATTTCATGTTTGGAAATAAAGTGAAAACTCCCAATCTTTTTGCCAGCCTGACAGACTCACATGGTTACATCAATGATGTGAACGGAGACGTAGCAATTGTGGTTGTAAGTATGCGCGGTTTCAATGCCAACGCTATGGTTGGGAAAGTATTCACTGTCCTTAGTCCCAATAAGAACTCCGGGATCTATGTCCATGCAGGACTTGGTTATATGCAGTATAAAATACGGGTTGAGACTCAAGACCAAGTGGTGCCAACCCTGGAACTAAAATATCGGAAAGGTTATGACCGCTATACCACCGGCTTGAATTTCCACCAGTTTGCAGGATATGCCTTTATGGCCAACCAGGGATTCGTAAATTTTTACGGCGGATTTTATATCCAGGAAGGATTAACTTACAATCGAAGAGATGTGTTTTTTGATCAGCCGGATGTTCCTGTTTCCAAAGCACAAAGATTAGATTTGCAATACGGTTTTAAAGTAGGTTGGTTCGTTCCTGTTTATAAGCGCAAACCGAAAGACTATTATTTTGAGTAAATGAGATTATTCTACGGATTTGGGATTCGGGCTTTTTATGCAGTCATGTGGATTGCTTCCTGGTTTCACCCCAAAGCAAAAAAATGGATCCTTGGAAGACGCATTCAGCTGAGTACATTCAAAATCCCTGACAATAGAAAAGTTGTTTGGTTCCATTGTGCTTCACTTGGTGAGTTTGATCAAGGGCTTCCTGTAATGAACGAATACAAGGAAGCCTTTCCAGAATCATTCCTGATCGTTACATTTTTCAGTCCTTCCGGGATGGAGTTCTACAATAAGCGCGATCACCAGGTGGATCTGGCATTGTATCTTCCGCTTGACACTAAAATCAATGCACGGAAATTTGTTGCCCATTTCAAACCTCAACTGGTCTTTTTTGTCAAATACGAATTTTGGTATAACCATTTGAAGTGTGCGAGAAGGAAGGGTGCCGAAATTTATGGAGTGAGCAGCCTGTTCAGGCCCGGTCACAGGTTTTTCAAATGGTACGGAGGATTCTTCCGGAAAGCATTGCGTTTGTTCGACCATTTTTATGCGCAGGACCAGCGTTCAAAAGATTTACTGAACAGTATCGGAATTGAGCAGGTAACAGTTACGGGAGATACCCGCTACGACAGAATGCTTGCCGTGAAATCAAAAAGTCAGCCAAACGAGATCATTCGAGCCTTCATAGAAGAAAAACCTGTTTTAATCCTTGGGAGTTCCTGGACTATCGATGAAGAAATCCTGGTTCCGGCATTGTTTGAATTGCGCCAAAAATTTAAGATAATTATTGCCCCGCACGATATTTCCGGGAAGCACATCGAACAAATAGCTACTGAATTTGATTATGAAGTTGAACGCTATACCAACTTTCAAAATTTGGGAAAGGACATCCTTATACTGGATACAATAGGTCAGCTGACCAACGCTTACCAGTATGCGGATTTAGCCTATATCGGCGGTGGATTTACGGGTAAATTGCACAATATTTTGGAGCCGGGTGCTTTTGGAATCCCGATTTTTTTCGGACCGAAGTATGCGCGTTTTCCCGAAGCACAGCTGTTTCTTGATCATGAAGTAGCTTTTTCAATAGAAGACAGCTTCAGTTTTGAAAAAGCAGTAGAAGAGGCCTTGGGTAAAAGAGCCCAGATCAATGAAAAACTGGCCGAGATTTTTGCGAGAAACCAGGGAGCAGCGAAGAAAATTATCAGCTCGTTAAGCTAAAACAGATTTAAAGATTAACCACATAGGTACATAGCACACATAGATTATTTTTGATAAGATGGATTTCTTGAAATTAGCAGCGGAAAGAAGAAGCTAAGCTGATTTTTGAACTACCGAAAGAACAGTCTGAAATTCGAGAGTGAAAAATCTAGTATTACACCTACTCGTTAAAACGATGTGACCTAAGTTTCTAAGTGGTTTACAAAAACGGCTTCTGAACTTAGAAATTCGGGCTGAGATCGTGAGTTTTATAGAAATCATCCACATATTTCACCGCTTCATCGGCAGTATCCACAATCGTTAGGAAACGCATGTCTTCAGCTGCAATATTGTGTTCTTTTTCAAGCATTACTTTTTGTACCCATTCCACCAACCCGGTCCAATATTCACTTCCAACCAGTACCACGGGTCTTTTGGTTATTTTTTTGGTTTGAATTAAAGTGATCGCCTCGAATAACTCATCCATTGTTCCGAATCCTCCCGGTAGCACTACAAATCCCTGCGAATACTTCACAAAAATCACCTTTCGCACAAAGAAGTAGTCGAAATTCAAATTGCTTTCACGGTCAATATACTTGTTGTGGAATTGCTCAAACGGCAGGTCAATATTCAATCCAACTGATTTCCCACCGCCCTGATGCGCTCCTTTATTTCCTGCTTCCATAATCCCGGGTCCCCCGCCAGTGATGATTCCGTAACCGGATTTGGCAAGTTTCTCTGCTATCTCCACACTCAATTGATAGTATTTGTTTTCTTCCTTGGTTCTGGCAGATCCGAAAATAGAAATACACGGACCGATTCGCGCCATTCGTTCATAACCTTCTACAAATTCAGACATTATTTTGAAAATTGCCCAGCTGTCGTTTGTTTTTATCTCGTTCCAGTCCTTGCGTATTGCGTTCATTTGAATGGTTTAAGTAGCTAAAATGCTATTTCGGTAAAAATAAAGTTCTTGAACCAGAATAAAGTAATGTTGACCTATTAATTATGAACCTGGTATAGTTTATAAGCGATCTTGTTATGAATTCAACAAAAAAACAAGAAGAATAATTTTAAATTATTTTTTTAGTTAAAAGATTGATTTGCAATAGTTTAAAATCAAACATTTTCGATCTATTAAAGAGATTCATCGATGATTCATTAAATTTTCACGTTAAAAATTTGGAAGTTGTTAAATTTTTTTATAATGTTGGTTAAGCTTAATTACGACTATTATCATCGGATCAAACTTCAAGTTTGTTTTGGCGAAACATAAGAGTAAGTAAGCTTCTTAAAAACAATCATATGACCATTATTTACTCGAATCGAGCCAGGATAGCTATGTCCTTGCTGTTTAGCTCCCTTTTCATTACAAGTTCTTCTGCACAATGCCCCGGATCAAATACTGGGTATGTGAATGCCCAAGTTAGTATAAACAATGCCGCCGGTGGAACGGATCCATGGAATAATCCAGGAAACGCCCTATCAGACAATAACAGTTACGCAACGATGACGAATGCGGCTCTGTTGATCGGAGGAACGGTCAGGAGTTCCAATTTTCTGGTTCTTAGAAATCTCAACTTAAGTGTTCCGATAAATGCGCAGATTTGTGGTGTCCAGGTGGAAATCAGGAAAACAAGTTCAGATAACACCAGTTCAAACTGGACACGGGATCTGGATATTCGCTTATTGAAGAATAATCAGATCACAGGAACCAACCATGCCAATACAGGAGTGAACTGGCCAACCACCGAAACAGCGTTCACTTATGGTACAAATGCAGATTTGTGGGGAACAACCCTGAACGGAATGGATGTAAGCAGCAACGGTTTTGGGGTGGCTATCGCCATTGAATCTCGAGCTGCAGGATTGCTTCTTCCGACAGTGATCTCCTACATAGATGCAGTGCGGATTCGGGTTTACTATTATATTCCCTCAAGTGATTCGGACAATGACGGAATCCAGGACATTTCAGATATAGACTGGGACGGAGACGGAGTAGCCAACAATGCCGAATTACTGCCTTGTACCGCAACTTCTACTTTACCATTGACAGCTCAATCCGATCCAACCTTGTATTACCCTTCAATTTCAGGTGTTACGGCCAATATGATTACAAGAAGCACGGCAGGAGCAGGATTAGTTAATTTCAATATTTCGGAAAATTATTCTGCAGTAACGGGTTTGGAGATCTATACGGAACAAGATGTGGCGACAGCGGCGGATCAATCAATCCAGGTACTAAGGTTCAGTCAACCCGTAAGCAATTTATCTTTTAAACTACAGGATATTGATATTGCCGCCGGACAATTCCAGGATAGAATTACACTAAATGCCTATTCATTCGGGCAATTGTATCAACTCACAGCAGCAGACTATATCATTGGAACCGGGAACTTTAATATGTACAATGGAAACAACCAATTCCTAGGTTTGGTTGCAATGGATAATACGGAACTAAACGGAACAATTGCAATAAATTTTCCTGTTTTAGTGGACTCCGTTCAATTCATCTATGATAATATGGATCCTGCAGTAGGAAACCAAGGTTACGGAATTGGCGAAATTATGTTCTGTTCGCCTCTTGCTTCCTCCCAGGATTTTGACAATGATGGAAAACCCGATTGGAAAGACCAGGATTCGGATAATGACGGAATTCTCGATTTACATGAATATCAAACTTCCGCCGGGTTCATTCCTCCAAGCGGATCGGATTCAGATGGTGACGGATTAGATAATGCGTACGATGTAAGCACCGGAGGAACTTTAATTGTTGCGGTCAATACAGATGGAACAGATAATCCGGATTACTTGGATTTAGATACAGACAATGACGGATTTTCCGACCAGCTTGAAGGCAATGATGCCAATCACAACTGTGTTGCCGATTTCAATTTGCTGAACATCGATACAGATAATGACGGGTTGGACAATGCGTATGATCCGGATAATGGTGGAACAACTGCTCCGAGACAAGATTCAGACAACGACGGACTTCCCGACTGGAGAGAAAATACCGTTCCGACAATTGCTGCTGCAGGAAATGATCAAAGCGGATGCGGAACAAGTTATGTAATGGCAGCGAATGTTCCTGTTTCGGGTCAAGGTTACTGGTCTGTTGCTTCAGGCGCGGGTTCATTCTCCAATATTCATGCGGAAAATGCAACGGTATCCGCTTTGAATACCGGTACCAACACTTACAGTTGGACTATTTATACAGATGGATGTCATTCTTCGTCGGACCAGGTTTCAATTAATCAAAGCACTCCGATTTCTACACCAAGTGCAACGAGTAATGGTCCATTATGTGAGGGAGCAACATTGAACCTGACAACACCGACTGTTTTGGGAGCAAGTTATTCCTGGACAGGTCCTAACAGTTTCACCAGTTCATCGCAAAACCCTTCCATTCCCAATATTGCAACGGCAGATGCCGGAACCTATAATGTAACCATTTCCATTTCAGGTTGCAGCTCATCGGCAGGAAGCACTTCTTTAATCGTTAATCCAGCACCGGCAGCACCCACGATTTCAAGCAATTCACCGGTTTGTGAAGGTTCACCAATTAGTTTAACGACTCCACTGGTTTTGGGAGCAAGTTATCAATGGTCAGGACCGGGAAGTTTCAGTTCTACTGCACAAAACCCAACAATTGCATCAGCGGCCTTAAGTGATGCGGGGATGTATTCATTACAAATTACAGTTGGGGGTTGTACTTCTACAACCGCAAGCACAACCAACGTGATAGTGAATCCAACACCAAGTGCTGCAACTGCTTCAAGTAATTCACCGGTTTGTCAGAATTCGAGTATTAATTTAACCGCAACTACAGTTTCAGGAGCCAGTTATTCCTGGTCGGGACCTAATGGATTTGCAAGTACTGATCAAAATCCGATTATACCAAACGCACAAGCTGCTGATGCGGGCTCATATTCTGTTACCACAATTGTTAACGGATGTAGTTCATCTGCAAATTCAACCTCGGTGGTTATTAATCCAAGTACGGCAATTACCTTAGGCACCGTTTCAAATCCAACTACTTGTGCGTCCACAGACGGAAGTATCCAGGTAACGGGTTCGGCAAGCGGAAACATCTTTTGGACAGGAACTTCTTCCGGAAGTCAAATGGGTGTAACCCTTCCAGCCACGATTCCGAATTTGGGTTCAGGATCTTATACCATTACGCTGGTACTGGCATCAGGATGTTCATCCAATACCCTGGGTCAAACACTTAGCGGACCAAGCGCACCGACTACTCCAACTATTACACCCGGAGGACCAACAACTTTTTGTTCGGGAGGTTCTGTTACATTAAGCTCGTCACCGGCAACAACTTATTTATGGTCAACAGGAGAAACGACATCTTCGATCACGGTTTCTTCAAGTGGTTCCTATACGGTAACCATTGGTAACGGATCAGGTTGTGTGGCTGCTTCTTCCGCTACGATGGTGACTGTTAATCCTTCACCGAGTGTACCTGTCATTTCACCAAGTGGACCTACCACATTCTGTACCGGTGGTTCAATAACTTTAACTTCGTCATCGGCAACGGGAAATACCTGGTCGACAGGCGCTGTAACACAGGGGATAACAGTTTCCACATCGGGAACTTACACGGTAACAGTATCTAACGGGACTTGTACTTCCACAAGTGCGGGAACCATTATTACCGTAAATGCACCACCGGCAACGCCAACAATCACTCCAGGGGGACCAACTACTTTCTGCAACGGAGGTTCGGTAACTTTAACATCATCAGCTCCCACAGGAAACACCTGGTCAACGAGTGAAACAACAAATTCAATAACTGTTACTACAAGCGGTTCATATACTGTAAGTGTCGGTTCAGGTAGCTGCACCGCTACAAGTACGCCAACAATGGTAACCGTGAATCCTTTACCAACAGCGACGATAACTCCCGGAGGACCTACATCATTTTGTTTGGGTGGTTCCGTGAATTTAACAGCATCTACTGGGGGAAGTTACTTATGGTCAACAGGTGAAACAACACAAACAATCACTGTGTCTAATTCAGGATCATATACTGTTACAGTAACAACAAACGGGTGCAGCGCTACAAGTACAGCTACAATTGTAACGGTAAATACAAGCCCTGCACCACCAATCATTACACCGGGCGGACCAACTACTTTTTGTTCGGGTGGATCGGTTACATTAACATCTTCGGCAGGAGGATCTTATTTATGGTCGGACGGTTCGACAACCCAGGCAATAACAGTTTCCAGTGCGGGATCTTATAGTGTAACAATTACGAGTGGAGGCTGTTCAGCTTCGAGCACATCAACTACCGTAACCGTAAATCCAACTCCCGCAACACCAACAATAACGGCAGGGGGTCCAACGAATTTCTGTGCGGGGGATTCCGTTCAACTCACATCTTCTGCCGCAACGAGTTATTTGTGGTCAAATGCTGCCGTAACCCAATCTATTTGGGTTCAGACAGCAGGTTCTTTTACAGTTACTGTTTCAAATGGAAGTTGTTCTTCACAACCGTCAGCACCTGTCTCAACGACCTTAATTAATTGCAATGTAGATACTGATGGAGACGGACTGACCGATTTTGAAGAAGTTACAGATACCGGCACTGATCCTAATAACCCGGATACCGACGGAGACGGATATGGTGATGGCGATGAGGTGAATTTTGGTTCCGATCCGTTGAATCCATGTGACCCGAATCCATCAAATCCTGTTTGTGATCAGGATGGAGACGGATTAACCAATGCTGAGGAAGGAACAGCAGGGACTAATCCTACCAATCCGGATACTGATGGTGATGGAGTGTTAGACGGTGAAGAAGTTGACGGAATGGATGATCCTTCTACAACTTATGTAGTTACAGGAGTATCAGATCCTTTGGATCCATGTGATCCGATCAATACAAGTCCGGCTTGTGATACTGATGGCGATGGATTAACTAATGGTGATGAAGCTACAAATGGCACAGATCCGAATAATCCGGATACAGATGGCGACGGGTTCAACGATGGATATGAAGTTGATTCAGCTACCGATCCATTGGATCCATGTGATCCAAACATGATGAGTATTGCATGTGACATGGATGGCGACGGATTAACTAACGGAGAAGAAGCAACTGCCGGTACAAATCCGAATAATCCGGACACCGATGGAGATGGGGTTTTAGATGGAGAAGAAGTTCACGGGGTTGATGACTCATCCACACCATACGTTCCGACCGGAACATCAAATCCACTGGATCCGTGTGATCCCTTGTCAACAAGTGCAGCATGTGACAGTGATGGTGATGGAGTTCCAAATGACGATGAAGCAACCAACGGAACAAATCCAAACAATCCGGATACCGATGGTGACGGTGTTTTAGATGGAGAAGAAGTGTATGGAACGGATAATCCTTCCACACCATACGTCCCAACAGGACCATCAGATCCACTTGATCCATGTGATCCGCTACCCACAAGTGTTGCCTGTGATGGTGATGGTGACGGAGTTTCGAACGATGATGAGGCAACCAACGGTACAAACCCGAATGATCCTGATACCGACGGAGATGGTGTTTCAGACGGAGAAGAAGTTTATGGATTAGATGATCCTTCTACGCCTTATGTACCAACCGGAACATCCGATCCGCTGGATCCGTGCGATCCGCTGCCAAATGCACCGGCTTGTAATTCATCAGGTGGTGGTGATGGAACAGATGTGGTAGTTCCGGAAGGATTCTCGCCAAACGGTGACAATTCGAATGAAGTACTCATTATTCCGAACCTGAGTAATTATCCGGATCACGTATTCAAAGTGTTCAATCGCTGGGGGGTAGAGGTTTATAAAGCCAGTCCTTACAACAATGATTGGGACGGAACAATGCAGGGTAAAATGGCTGTTGGAAAAGATGTATTGCCGGAAGGGACTTATTTCTATATCCTGGAATTAGACGGAGATCATGTAGTTAAAGGTTACATCTACTTAACAAGGTAAGAGAAGAGAAAGCGAAGCTTTCGATTTAAATCATCAGCTCACAAGCTGATGATTGGTCGAATGCAAGTTAAACTAAGTTCACAAGCTGATACACTGAGAAAACAAAAGCAAATTCTCATAAAAACAGAAGAAATGAAAAAGAGATTCATAATAACAGCATTGATTGTTTTAGGGTTAAATCAATTATATGCACAGCAAGAAGCAGCGTACACTCATTACATGTACAATACATTGGTAATAAATCCTGCTTATGCTGGAAGCCGTGATGCACTTACTTTTACAGCATTGGGAAGGTTTCAATGGGTTGGGTTTAAAGGTGCACCGACTACACAAACCTTCACCGCCCATACACCGATAGCCAAAAAGAACATCGGACTTGGATTGAGCTTCACAAACGACAAAATAGGCCCTACAAACAACACTTCATTGGATGTTGATTTTGCCTATCGTTTGAAAGTGTCTTCCAAAGCACGTTTATGCTTCGGGATCAACGGTGGATTTAACAGCTTTTCTGCAGAGGTAAACTCCCTAACTTTGGCAGATCCGAATGATGCTTCTTTCATGGAAAACAGAAGAGGAAAAATGCTTCCGAGTTTAGGAGCAGGAATCTATTTCCAAATGCCGAATTTTTACTTAGGAGCATCGGTTCCTTCGATTTTAGAAAATAGTTTATTTGCAACCGGAAGCAATGGTTCCATAGACGTTTCCAAGGAGAGACGCCATTACTACATCATTGCCGGTGCGGTATTTACTATCTCACCTTCTGTAAAATTCAAACCTACGGTATTAGGGAAAATTGTACAGAATGCTCCTTTTCAAATCGATGTTACAGGAACATTTATGTTGAGAGAATTAATTGATCTCGGAATCATGTGCCGAACCGGCGACGGGGTAGGTGCCCTGGTTGGAGTTCATATTTCCAAGCAACTTCTTTTCGGCTACTCGTTCGATTGGTCAACAGGAGTTCGAACCGGTAAGTATAACGGAGGAAGTCATGAGATCATGCTTCGTTATGATCTGCTTTTCAACAACGATGGAAAAATTAAATCACCCAGATACTTCTAATATGAAAAAAACACTACTATTTGCTGTTTCATGCTTACTTATCAGTTGGGTGGCAGCGCAGGAGAAAAATGAAATTATCGGCTCAAACCAATTAAGTGAGTACGACTATTATGCATCCGTTGCAACGCTTGAAAAAGTAAAGGAAAAAGATGCAGGAGTGCTGCGTAAACTGGCTTTGGGTTACGATAAAACGGGGGATTGTGCAAAGGCAGAAGCTTGTTATGCAAGTATTAGCAAGCGCGCGGACCGGATTCCGAATGATCATTTGGAGTATGCCCGCATATTGATGAAGAATCAAAAATATGCAGAGGCAGAAGCTCAATTGAAGATCTATTCCGAACTCAACCCAAAAGACAGTGAAATGGACCGTTTCAATTTGTTGAACGAATCATTGACAAAATATTCTGCTCAGGGAGTTGCTATAAAGGTTCAGAATTCTCCAATTAATACGGAACAAGAGGATTTTGGACCGACAATCCACAATGGAAAATTGTATTTTACTTCATCCAGAAGGAAAAATGAGGCAGTGAACAGGACCTGGTTAGGGAACCGTCTTTCTTTTTTAGATCTTTACCGTGCAGATATTAATCCTTCAGACAACAACATTACAAATATTCAATCGATCAAAAACAAGAAGGTTAATAAGAAATACCATGAAGGTCCTGTTGCATTTTCACCTGATGGAAAACAGGCGTTCATTACCCGAAACAATTATGTGGAAACGGCAAGTGACGGAACAAGACATTTTTCCTTATTTGTCTCTAATTTAGAAGGAGAAACCTGGTCTGACCCGACACCAATCATGTTTAACAGCAATGATTACAGTGTTGGTCACGGGACACTTTCCCCGGATGGTAAGACCTTGTTCTTTGCTTCGGACATGCCTGGAGGAAAAGGTGGTGTGGATATCTACCGTTCAAGATGGCAAGGTGGAAATTGGTCGGTTCCTGAGAATATGGCTTCAATAAACACCAGCGGGGATGAAATGTTTCCTTTTTTCCATGAGTCGGGGATTTTCTTTTTCTCTTCCGACGGCTATGCAGGTTATGGTGGACTGGATGTGTTCGTAGGACAGTACAAAGATGAGGAGGTTAAACAAACAAGAAACGTAGGAGCGCCATTTAATTCTTCCGGAGACGACTTTTCTGTGTGGATGAATAAAGACGCAGTTACAGGAATGTTTTCTTCGAACAGAGCCGGAGGCAAAGGAAATGATGACTTGTATACTTTCTCGATGGATAAACCTTTCACCTTTGCACGAACAATTAAAATTACAGCGAAAGATGAGAAAGGAAATAAGCTGGCAGGTGTTCAAATCACCTTGAAAGATCATTCAGGGAAAGAACTTGGAACGTTGACTTCTAACGAAAATGCGGAAGCGGTGTATGAAACCTCGGAAATTGGATCCTTCAATTTGGACGGATCGAAAAAGGATTATTTCGAGTCAAAAGCAAAGGTGGAGATCACAGATGAATCTCCTGAATTATTGGCTGCAGATTTGGTGCTTGAGAAAGATCCCGGATTTATGCTTTTGGTTAAAGTAATGGATAAAAAATCGAGTGCTGTTCTGGATAGTGTCAAAGTGACCCTTGTCAATAATATGACAGGCAAAGAAGAAGTTTTCTACACCAACAAAGATGGAATGATCAAGCGACCGATCTACGACAAGAAACTGAATGACCGTGTTTCTTATAATATTCGCATGGAGAAAACCGGGTACTTACCGAGAGGAACCACTTATAACAAGGAGCTGACCGTTCCGGGAGTATATGACGTTTCCAAAGATCTGAGTTTAGCTATCGAAAGAATGGAAGTGGGAACGGATTTAGCAAAAGCAATAGATCTGAAACCCATTTACTTTGACCTGGCGAAATACGATATCCGCCCTGATGCAGCAGTGGAACTGGATAAGATCGTGGCAATCATGAATGAGTTCCCTACTAT
>CAMPIU010000038.1 GCA_946886545.1 uncultured Flavobacteriales bacterium
ATTGAAAGTTTACTAATTTCTTGTCGTTTCATCTTCAATTATTTTCCTGGTATAACATAATCGTTACGAACGATGAACTTACATTTCACTGGAAGTTTTTGAGCAGCTAAACGAAGTGCTTCCTTAGCAACTTCATAAGGAACCCCGTCAGCTTCGAACATAATACGACCTGGTCTAACAACAGCCACCCAGTGGCTAGGAGCACCCTTACCTTTACCCATACGAACCTCTGCAGGCTTCGATGTGATCGGCTTGTCAGGGAAGATACGAATCCACACCTTACCTTCACGCTTCATGTAACGCGTAACTGCGATACGGGAAGCTTCGATTTGGCGTGATGTAATCCATCCTGGCTCCAATGTTTTTAGTCCAAAAGATCCGAATGCAATTGTAGCTCCGCGTTGTGCTTCACCACGATTACGACCTTTTTGAACTCTTCTAAATTTGGTTCTCTTTGGAGATAACATCTTCTGAAAATTTTAATGTGTTTTTACTTCTTTTTACGGTTTCCGCCTTTTCCAGCCGGACGACGATTGCCTCTATCACGGTCTCCAGATGGCGCACCACCTTTCGCTCCTTGAGCAGCCATTCCAACATTTGGAGAAAGATCACGACGACCGTAAACTTCACCTTTGCAGATCCATACTTTGATCCCGATCAAACCGTAAGTAGTTAATGCCTCACCTACTGCATAATCGATATCAGCTCTGAACGTATGTAACGGAGTACGTCCATCTTTGTACATTTCTGAACGAGCCATTTCAGCTCCATTCAAACGACCTGAAATTTTCACTTTGATCCCTTCAGCACCCATTCTCATGGTTGAACCGATAGACATCTTGATTGCGCGACGAAATGAAATACGAGCTTCGATTTGACGAGCGATTCCATCAGCTACCAAGCGTGCATCCAATTCAGGACGTTTCACTTCGAAAATGTTGATTTGAATCTCTTTTTTCGTCAATTTTTTCAACTCTTCTTTCAATTTGTCTACTTCTTGACCACCTTTACCGATAATCACTCCCGGACGAGCCGTGTTGATTGTTACAGTAACGAGCTTGAGGGTACGCTCGATGATGATTTTCGAAATACTTGCTCTGGATAAACGGGCGTGTAAATATTTACGGATTTTATCATCTTCAATGATCTTATCTTTGTAATTATCTCCACCGTACCAGTTAGACTCCCATCCGTGGATGAAACCTAATCTATTTCCAATTGGATTTGTTTTTTGTCCCATTTTCCTTCAATTATTTTGAACCATCGACAACGATAGTCACGTGGTTTGATCTTTTACGAACTCGGTAAGCTCTACCTTGAGGAGCAGTTTGAATACGTTTCAACATTCCTGCGCTACCCACTTCGATAGATTTCACCACTAATTTTTCATCCTCAATGCTCTTACCTTCGTTTTTAGCTTCCCAGTTAGCAATTGCTGAACGCAATAACTTGGATAGACTTAACGATGCGTCTTTCGCATTGTGTTGCAATATGTTTAGAGCTTTATTTACTTCAACTCCTCTTACAAGATCTGCAACCAATCTCATCTTACGAGGAGAAATCGGAGAATTATTCAACTTAGCAAAAGCTATTGACTTATTCTCTTCTTTAATTTGATCAGCTCTTAATTTCTTTCTAGCGCCCATGTCACTTGAATTTTAACTATCTTTTTTTATCCTTTTTGTTAGCACCATGCCCACGGAAGTTACGCGTTGGAGAAAACTCCCCTAACTTGTGTCCAACCATGTTCTCTGTTGCAAACACAGGAATAAACTTATTCCCGTTATGCACTGCAAACGTCAACCCGACCATGTCAGGAGTGATTGTAGAAGCGCGTGACCATGTTTTGATCACTGCTTTGCTTCCGCTTTCTTGTGCTGCGTCCACTCTTTTTGTCAACTTATAGTGTACAAAAGGTGGTTTTTTCAACGAACGACTCATACCTTATTTCTTTCTTCTCTCGATGATAAACTTATCTGAATACTTCTTTTTCGAACGCGTCTTGTATCCTTTAGCAGGCATACCGTTACGTGAACGAGGGTGACCACCGGCGTTACGCCCTTCACCACCACCCATCGGGTGATCTACCGGGTTCATCACAACACCACGTACACGTGGACGACGACCCAGCCAGCGTGAGCGACCAGCTTTACCAGAAACTACTAATGAATGTTCTCCATTCGATACGGCACCGATTGTTGCCATACAAGTAGTCAAAATCATACGAGTCTCACCAGAAGGCAATTTGATAATCGCAAAGCGACCGTCACGAGCGTTCAATTGAGCATATGTTCCTGCTCCACGAGCAATTGCACCACCTTTTCCAGGTTGCAACTCAATGTTATGGATCACAGATCCAAGAGGAACATCGGATAAAAATAATGCGTTTCCAACATTTGGAGTGGCACCTGCACCTGAAACTACTGTATCACCAACTTTCAATCCTTCAGGAGCAACGATGTAACGTTTCTCTCCATCCACATAATAAAGCAACGCGATACGCGCAGTTCTGTTTGGATCGTATTCGATTGTCTTTACTACCGCAGGCACTCCGTGCTTATCGCGTTTAAAGTCAATGATACGATACTTTTGCTTGTGTCCACCACCGATGTAACGCATGGTCATACGACCATCATTGTTACGACCACCAGACTTGCTTTTCTTCGCAACTAAGCTCTTTTCAGGAACGTTCGTTGTTACTTCAGCATAAGTACTGTTGATCTTGTGTCTTTGCCCTGGAGTAATAGGCTGAAATTTTCTAAGACTCATCAGTTTTTACTTAAAAATTATTAAACAAATCAATCGTTTCTCCTTCGGCAACAGTTACGATGGCTTTTTTCCATACGCGACTTTTTTGCTCAACGACACCTCTATTCGTAAATTTCGTAGAGGATTTTCCACCGCCATAAGTGAGTGTGCGTACATTCACAACGTGAACTCCGTACATCTTTTCGACAGCGCTTTTAATTTCCAATTTATTCGCCTTGCGATCAACTTCGAAAGCGAAACTACCGTTGTCATTAGCGGCAGTTGCTTTTTCAGTTATAATTGGCTTTTTGATAATAGTACTCATCATCAATTAATTTAGAATCTTTTCGATTACTTCGATTGAACTTTCTGTTAATACAACTTTCTTCGCATTCAACACATCGTATGTGTTAACCGAATCAGCAGATACAACCTTAACGCGTTGCAAGTTACGTGAAGACAAGTAAACATTGTCATTACCCGCTCCAACGATCATCAACACCTTCTCGTTTAACAAGTTCAAGTTCGACAACATCGATTTGAATTCTGCTGTTTTTGGTGTTGTAAGAGCTACATCTTCCACTACTAAAATTGAATCAAGTTTTGCTTTGTATGCGAAAGCAGATTTACGTGCCAAACGCTTTAACTTGATATTCAATTTGAAGTGATAGTTACGTGGGCGTGGTCCGAAAATACGTCCACCTCCTACACGAGTACCAGATTTAACACTACCAGCACGAGCACCACCCGTACCTTTTTGTTTTTTGATTTTTCTGGTAGATCCAGATATCTCAGCTCTTTCTTTAGATTTATGCGTTCCCTGACGACGATTTGCCAAGTGTTGCTTTACATCTAAATAAATTGCGTGATCATTTGGTTCTATTCCAAAAATTCCGTCCGATAAGGTTACCTTTTTGGAAGTAGCCTTTCCTTTGCTATCAATTACTTTTACTTCCATTATTTCTGAATTGTTACGGTTGAACCTTTAGGTCCTGGAATAGAACCTTTAACTACGATTAAATTTTTGTCAGCCAAAATACGTAATACTTCCAGGTTCTCTACAGTTACGCGTTTGTTACCCATTTGTCCGGCCATGCGCATTCCTTTGAATACACGTGCGGGATATGAACAAGCACCAATTGAACCAGGAGCACGCAAACGGTTATGCTGACCGTGAGTCGATTGTCCAACACCACCAAAATTGTGACGTTTAACAACCCCTTGGAAACCTTTACCTTTAGATGTCCCGGCAATCCCAACGAATTCACCTTCTTCGAACATTTGAACGTCCACTACATCTCCAAGATTAAGTCCGTCAAAACCTTTAAACTCAACCAATTTAGATTTTGGTGTTGTTTTAGCTTTTTTGAAATGACCTTTCAATGCATTCGGAGTGTTTCTTTCTTTACGCTCTCCGAATCCTAATTGAACTGCCTCGTACCCATCTCGATCTTGTGTTTTAACCTGAGTTACTACACAAGGACCAGCTTCTATTACTGTGCATGGTGTTGCCTTACCCTCGGCACTGTAGACGCTAGTCATTCCGATTTTTTTACCAATAATTCCAGGCATACTTTACTAATTATAAATTATAAATTATTAAAGTGATGTAAGTTCTGGTGGGGACGCGATGCATCGAGTCCCCACAGACTTCATCACACTTTAATTTCTACATCAACTCCCGAAGGAAGTTCTAATCTCATCAACGCATCAACAGTTTTAGAAGAAGAACTGTAGATATCCAACAAACGTTTGTAAGAACACAATTCGAACTGCTCACGCGCTTTTTTGTTAACGTGTGGAGAACGCAATACTGTGTAAATACGTTTGTGAGTTGGAAGTGGAATTGGACCACTAACTACTGCTCCTGTTGCTTTAACCGTTTTAACGATTTTTTCCGCCGATTTGTCAACCAAGTTATGGTCGTACGACTTTAATTTAATTCTAATTTTCTGGCTCATTACTCGTTTGTATTAAGCGGATACTTTTCCGTTAATTTTTGCAATCACTTCTTCTGCTACGTTCTTAGGCGCTTCTGCATAATGCGAAAACTCCATAGAAGACGTTGCACGACCTGACGATAACGTACGCAATTGCGTTACATATCCAAACATTTCAGATAAAGGAACATCAGCTTTAACAACTTTACCTCCTGCTTTATCATCCATACCTTTCATCATACCACGACGACGGTTCAAGTCACCTACAATATCTCCCATGTTTTCTTCCGGACAAATCACTTCTAATTTCATGATCGGTTCCAACAAGATTGGTTTACATGCTTTCAATGCATGGCGATATGCCATTTTAGCTGCCATCTCGAACGACAATGAATCTGAATCGACCGCGTGGAATGAACCATCAATCAATTCTACTTTCATTGCTTCAACAGGGAATCCAGCCAAAACTCCATTTTTCATAGATTCTTTGAAACCTTTCTCAACAGATGGGATAAATTCACGAGGAATGTTACCACCTTTGATAGAGTTAACGAATTCTAATCCAGTTTTCTCAGCATCTGTTTGTGGAGAAATCTTAACCAAAATGTCCGCGAATTTACCACGTCCACCAGATTGTTTCTTATACTGCTCACGGTGTTCAACAGGAATTGTAATATCCTCACGGTATGTTACTTGAGGAGCACCTTGATTTACCTCAACCTTAAACTCACGACGTAAGCGGTCAACGATAATATCCAAGTGCAACTCACCCATTCCTGAGATAATTGTCTGTCCTGACTCCTCATCCGTATTTACACGGAAAGTCGGATCCTCTTCAGCCAATTTATTCAATCCATTAGATAAACGGTCAGCATCTGCTTGAGTTTTAGGCTCAATTGCAATACCGATAACCGGCTCAGGGAAGTTCATTGATTCCAAAATAATCGGATGCCCTTCAGCACACAATGTATCTCCTGTACGAATATCCTTAAATCCAACTACCGCACCGATATCTCCTGCACCTAGCTCATCAATTTGATTTTGCTTGTTTGCGTGCATTTGGAAAATACGGGAAATACGCTCTTTATTATTAGAACGGGTATTGTATACGTATGAACCTGCAGGTAATTTACCTGAATAAGCACGGATAAAACACAAACGACCTACGAATGGGTCAGTTGCAATTTTAAATGCCAATGCAGCAAATGGAGCATCGTAAGATGGCAAACGCTCTTCTTCTTCATCTGTTTTCGGATTGATTCCAACAATAGAACCATTATCCAACGGAGAAGGAAGAATTTCCATTACCATATCCAACATTGCCTGAACACCTTTGTTTTTGAAAGATGAACCACACATCATCGGAACTACTTTTCCGGAGATTGTCGCTTGACGTAATGCATTCAAGATCTCACGTTCTGTCAAAGAGTTTTCATCTTCGAAGAATTTCTCCATCAGGTTCTCATCGAATTCAGCAACTGCCTCTAACAATTCGCTACGAAGTCTTCTTGCCTCATCAATGATATCAGCAGGAATTTCAACTTCCTGGAAAGTCATCCCCATATCGTGCTCATTCCATTCGATTCCTTTAAAATTGATCAAGTCAACAACTCCTCTGAAGTTATCTTCATCACCAATATTAATTTGCAATGGTAAAGCATGGCTACCCAACATTTCTTTAACCTGTGAACACACGTTTAAGAAATCAGCTCCCTGACGGTCCATTTTGTTAACGAAACCAATACGAGGAACATTGTAGTTGTTTGCCAAACGCCAGTTTGTTTCAGATTGAGGCTCAACACCGTCAACTGCCGAGAACAAGAACACCAAACCATCCAATACACGTAACGAACGATTCACCTCAACTGTAAAGTCAACGTGTCCCGGAGTGTCAATGATATTGATGTGGTAATTATCTCCTCTATATTTCCAATTTACTGTTGTAGCAGCAGAAGTAATGGTAATACCACGCTCTTGCTCTTGCTCCATCCAGTCCATTGTAGCTCCACCGTCGTGAACCTCACCAATCTTGTGGTTTACACCAGAATAGTAAAGAATACGCTCAGTAGTGGTTGTTTTCCCAGCATCAATGTGAGCTGCGATACCAATATTTCTTGTGTATTTAAGATCTCTTGCCATTTCTTAGAATCTAAAATGTGAAAATGCTTTGTTAGCTTCAGCCATTCTTAAAGTATCTTCTTTCTTTTTGAAAGCAGCACCCTCTTCTTTTGAAGCAGCAATAATTTCAGAGGCTAATTTACCAGCCATAGATTTCTCATTACGTTTACGAGCGTAACCAATTAACCATTTCATAGCCAATGATTGTTTACGTCCTTCACGAACAGGAGTAGGGATTTGGAAAGTAGCTCCACCAACACGACGAGAACGAACCTCCACTGATGGAGTAACGTTTTCCAATGCTTTTTTGAACACTTCTAATCCTTCTTGATCTTCTAATTTTTTATCTACGATCTCTAACGCGTCGTAGAAAATTTTAAATGCCAAATTCTTTTTACCAGAATACATTAAGTTGTTAACGAACTTTGTTACTACAACGTCATTAAACTTTGGATCTGGGAGTATGGCTATCTTCTTCGCTTTTCTTCTTCTCATCTCTTCAAAGTTTTATTATTTCTTAGCTTTTGGACGTTTTGTTCCGTACTTAGAACGACGTTGTGAACGGCCTTCAACACCCGCAGTATCTTCCGCACCACGAACGATGTGGTAACGAACCCCTGGTAAATCTTTAACCCTTCCACCACGCACAAGAACCAATGAGTGTTCTTGTAAGTTGTGACCTTCTCCACCGATATAGGCATTCACCTCTTTACCGTTGGTAAGACGAACACGCGCTACTTTTCTCATAGCTGAGTTCGGCTTCTTAGGTGTAGTGGTGTACACACGTACACATACTCCTTTGCGCTGCGGGCAAGAATCCAAAGCCGCTGACTTTGACTTCTTTACTACCGCAGTCCTTCCCTTTCGCACTAACTGTTGTATAGTTGGCATACAGTACTCAAATTTTGATAATTAATAAATATAGTTTTCCCCAAAGAACACACTTTGAGGGGTGCAAAGATAGAGAGAAAATCTTAGGATGCAAGTATTTTTGGAAAAAAGTGCTGTTTTTGAACAAATTAGTGTTGATGAAATAATCTGGAGAAAATGTCAACTAAAAAAAACGACTAACAAGACATTTTCTGATCTTTAACAATTTCAATCAAATGATTTCCGAAAAATGATTGAATACTGTCATTTATTCGGATTTCGTTATTAAAAAATTCCGTTTTTCAACCTGTACCAAATATTTTGCGAAATTATTAAGAAAATGTTTACTAAAATTTTATATTTTTCAAACAAAGCTAAATCGTTTTACGACTGAACATTCCAATTTTCAACAACTTACACTCACTGAAAATTAATTTTGCCTTAACTTTAACTTGAATATACCTTCAGTACTTTAGCAAAAAAATTCGCTACAATATGAAGTTATTTCTCTCCTCCTCCTTATTGTTCCTGTTTGGTTATGTTTCTGCTCAAACAACTATTGCTACTCAGGATTTTGATGGTGGCGCTCCAGTCTGGGGCTACTCCAATACGGGTGGAGCAACAGTTACAGGAAACTCAGCTGCCGGTGATAGACCGGCTTCATCAACCGTTTATACAAGTGCAACAACTGCTTTTGGTACAGTTAACACTACATCCACATTAACCTTTACCAATATAAGCGGTTTAGCATCTTATACATCTAAGTATGTTGAGTTCCGTTTAGCATCTTGGTCTATTGGGTCAACAGGCAATGGCGCTGAAGCTTCTGACGCAGTCAACCTGGATATCTCTTTTGATGGTGGGGTAACTTATTCCAATGAAATCCAGGTTACCGGAAGTTCAAGTAATAATGCATATTGGCATTACAGTACAGGAACAGGTTTGGCAACAGCTATCTATGATGGAAATAATACACCCACTAATTTTGCACCCGCAGGCTCAGGTAACAGAACAACAGATGGTTATTCTACCGTTCATTTGGATCTTCCGAACTCGTGTACACAAGTGCAAATCCGTATCCGTTCAAATAACAATGCAGCAACAGAACGTTGGACGGTTGACGATGTAAAACTAATCGGAACACTCTCTACTCCTTGTTCGCCAGGGGCAGCACCCACAACAAATGCAAGTGCGATTATCTCTACCGATTTCTGCACAAGTTCTCAATTGAGTTTTACTTCAGGAAACGGAGCGAATAGAATCGGAGTGATCTCTTTGACGAACTTCTCCAATACGCCTGTGAACGGAACGAGCTATGCCGCAAATGCATCTTATGGATCGGGAGCAACAATTGGAACAGGAAATTATGTCGTAATGAATGGAAGCGGGAACACAGTTACCGTAACGGGACTTTCTTCCGGAACAACTTATTATTTCAAAGTTTTCGAATACAACGGAACCAGTATCAACTGCAATGAATCGTATCAGATTACATCAGTTGCTACCTATTCCTTTACAACCCAATCCAATTGCAACACCCCTCAAATCCGTTCGATTCTGGCAGATGCCTGCTCAAGTGTGGAAGGATTAGACGAACAAGTAATCATTGAGAACGGTGCAAATCCTTTATCAGTAAACAGTATTTCGCTTGCATTTCCATCAGGAGGAACCTATTGTAATTCCGGTTGCGGAACAAATACGCTTGGCAACAATGCAGCTTACATCGCTCAATTAAATACTATGGCGGGTTGCACGCTGTTTACGTATGCGGATCCGATTCCGGCAGGACAAATCATTGTGGTATTTACCGGTCAAACACCTTCCTACGTATTTGATTATTCTCCTCAGTGTCCTTCAACTCAACAATATTATGCGGTTTTCTGCAACAATACCAGTACCGCAGGACGTTTTGCAAACAGTGGTACCGGAACACGAACGCTGGATGCTATTTTTAATGGAACAAACGAATCTGTAACTTATGCACCAAACTCATTGGGTGGAAACGGAAGTTTTATTGATTTCGATGATCCGGGAAATCCGACTTATCATGTTGACTCTACTTGTATTTATCCCCTAGGCATTGAATTGCTAAACTGGCAAGCTTCCATGATGGATAATGATGTTTTACTGACTTGGACCACACTTTCAGAAACCAACCTCAACAAGTTTGAAGTTCTCAATGTAGATCCTTATAACAAGACGGAGCAAGTTGTTCAAACAATTTATGTTGAAGAAGGGAATTCCAACTCAAGAAAAGAATATTCAGCAGTTGATCCAAATCCGAATCCGGGAATGAATTATTATCAATTACTGTCGGTAGACCGTGATGGAAAACAGGAACTAAGTGAGATCATTGCCATTAACACACAATCTTCAGGGCAATATGCCAGATATAATTCAGGAACTGTCATCTTCGGGAAGGCACTGAAAAAAGGAGATGCATTGACATTCTACAACTGCGAAGGGAAAGAGATCAGTTCATTCGATATTCATGAAGCAAGTAACTTTCTGGAGCAGGAATTGAGTAATGGCATTGCATTGATCCGCATTACCTACAGGAACGGGGCTTCAGAAGTAATCCGTTTGTTGGTCACTAATTAATCGAGAACACAAACTAGCATTAAAAACAATGCTTTTTAGGAGATGATTAAAATCACAAAACCTAACCGGCTGTTAAGCTTTATGTTAATACTTACTTTGACGCTCAGAAACCCACCGCTCAATCCCGGGACTTTTAGTCACAAGCAAAATACCCATGATTACTTTCAACAATGACAACAATGTCAGCTTAGAGTTTAACAACTCTAAATTCCCCAAAAATTCAGGAACACTTTGAGTCAATGTGTAAATTCCAATAACAGCAATCGCAATCTGTAAAATTTTGCTGCTTTCAATGTTTGCATCGATTCTCTTTTCAGAAATGGATTCTTCCAAACGAAACCGTTTAATAACAGAATCTGTTTGGAATAAAAACATATAAGCAAAAATAGCCTCGACAATAAAAACAAGCAATCCGGCAGAACCTACATTATTTACATTGAAAGCTGCTAAGGTAAACACGAGCATCATGATCGTACTGTATGCAAAGTAAACTCCAAAGATTTTGATGATGATAGACCAGAGCGTGATTAATTTCATAATAAATTACGGGATTAAAAGTATCAAGTCAAAAATAAGATTATCTCTTAAATTTTGAGTGTAATTCTATTTATGTAAATTCCTCTACTTTCCTGAAAGCTGAATCGCTTGAATCTGATAAGTTCCATCCGCTGTTTCAATATTCAGATAATAAGTTCCCTGTGGCAATTCCGACAAATCAATTTCCTTCAAAGTAAGATTTGTATCAAATTCTTTCAATGTTGCACCAAGTACATTCATTACTTTAATCGTCTTTAACGGAATATCTGACAACAATTCGATTTTTCCGGAAGAAGGGTTTGGAAAAACAGTGACGGGATTCAACGCAGATTCCTTTAATCCTAAATAATACTCACAAGCTTCATTCGTTGGGTTGTAATACAAACTGTCATCTTCAAAACAGATAAATGAGATTTGATCAAATTCAACTATTGTTCCATCACAGCTCCTGCCGAAGGGCAAGATATAACCTCCGATTGGACCAAATCGGGCATTTACCTTTCCGTTCACCTGAACATTTGCATCCGATGACGGTGATAAATACAATTGTTTATATGAATTCCC
Organism: uncultured Flavobacteriales bacterium; assembly: GCA_946886545.1. The sequence continues at coordinate 11,379 of CAMPIU010000038.1, forward strand.
TCCTAACACAACATTGTCTACATCGGTCACATTACATATAGAAGTATCATTGCACCCAAAACTTGGAGAACTCGAATGTTGCAAGATCCAACTATCGCCGGTTAAGGCATTAAAATCATATAACACTGAAAAATGATTGTAATCCCAATAAAAAACAGTGTCATTTTGATAATAAACAATTCCGTCAATGTAGTCTGATTCTGTTTCCATCATTTCTCCACCCGGACCTGTTATGAAAAACTCGTGCTTTTTCGATTTTAGCTTTGTACAGGTTATGTTCTGAACCACGGTATCCCCATCGTCCCAAACTTTAATCCAGCCATTCGAAATATTTGAATATTGAAAATGCCAAACCGCATTATCTTTTATCCAATTTGTCTGGGAAAATGCAGATAGGCTGAAAAACATCAAAATGAAAAGCAAACTTTTTTTCATCGTATTTAAGTTTAGAGGTTATTACCTCTAATAACGCACTTACATAAAAAAGGTTGGAATCAAACCCGGTAACAAACCGCATTAATATTCATACCCGCTCCAACAGAAGCAAACAGTACAATATCACCTTCCGTTATTTTGTACCCGTTCATTTCTTCCCGTTTTACCATACTTAATAAAGTAGGAATGGTTGCAACCGAACTGTTCCCCAGCTTATGAATATTCATCGGCATGAGGTGTTCAGGCATTTCATGGATGTCATAGAGTTTGAATAATTCACGAACAATTGCTTCGTCCAGCTTTTCGTTTGCCTGGTGAATAAAGATCTTTTTCAGATCTTTGATCGAAACATTTGCTTTGTCCAAACAATCTTTCATTGCAAGAGGTACGTTTTTGATCGCGTATTCATATACTTTCCGCCCCTTCATTTTTACATAGCGAATCCGGGGGTCTGATTCAGGGAAATTTGATTTTCCCAAATTCAAATAAGTTACCTCATCTTCGCAATGACTTTGCGCACTGAAAGAAAGTATCCCCGAGTCGGAATCCTGCTGCTCGAGAATGGTTGCACCTGCTCCATCTGAAAAGATCATACTGTCCCGGTCATGCTGATCCAAAACACGGCTCAATGCTTCGGCTCCGATCACCAAACATTTCTTTGCCATTCCTGCCTGAATAAACGCATGCGCCTGGATCAATCCCTGCAACCAGCCGGGACAACCGAAGATCAGATCGTAAGCTACGCAATTGGGATTCTTGATTCCTAAGCTATGCTTTACCCGCGAGGCAATGGATGGGATCATATCCGTTTGAATGGTGTGTTTAATGACATCACCAAAATTATGAGCTACTATGATTTGATCGATCGTTTCCCGGTCACAATTTACATCCCGGATAGCATCTTCAGCTGCGATTGTGGCCATATCCGAACAATTCAGATCAGCCGTCGCATATCTTCTCTCTTCGATACCGGTAATGGTTTCAAATTTCTTTGCAATAACTTCGGGTCTTAAGGGAATAGGTTCCTGGTGCTCATCATAAAATTTATGAAGCGCAAAATCACTGTTTGTTTTAACTACTGTAGGAATGTATCGTCCGATACCTGTAATTACACTTTTCATTCTTAAAACTTAAAACGTTTAACTAAATAATTACAGAAGCTTCCGGGGTTTTGTTTTTCCGCTCAGAAGTGGGGAGCTCATACCAAAGATAAGAACAATTTTATCGGATGAAATTTTTTTAGTCTTTTTTATGGGAAGGTTTCCAGAGCTTAATACTTGTCAACCGAAAGCATTTTGCTTGTAACGTTTCACA
>CAMPIU010000039.1 GCA_946886545.1 uncultured Flavobacteriales bacterium
CCGCAGCACCGATACAAAAATCTGTCGGAGCCAATTGAATGTCATCCACCAAATAATTCCCCTTATTCATTTCTGAAATCTGGTTAATTAACTCCACGGCGTATTTATGACCTTCCGGATCCGGTTTAAAGGTAGATTCCGTTTTAATGGAGTCACCGCGCAAAGCCAGTACATTGTCAATTCCCAAGAACTGCAAATCGATCAGAGCATTTTCGGTTTCTTCCCGTGAAAATCCGCCGCAAATTAAATGAGGAACAGCATCTATATCATACTTGTTCATGATGGCTGCACAGATACCTACAGTTCCGGGTCTTTTACGGATTGCGATCTTTTCAAGGAGTCCCTTTTCCCGTTCTTTGTAAATGAATTCTTCACGATGATAGGTTACGTTAATGTATTTCGGTTTGAATTCCATTAAGGGATCAATCCCATCGTAAATTGATTGAATATTCGCCCCTTTTAACGGAGGGAGAATTTCAAAAGAAAATAGCGTGTCTTTCGCTGCGTTTAAATGATCGATAACTTTCATGCCTTCAGAGAGGAAATATTATAATTCGACGTCAAAGATACATGAAATCTTATCTTACGTGCCCATTTCGCTAAAAAACACGTTTGGCAAATAATGTTAAAAAGAACTTAGTTATGAAACAAAATCGAAATGCGTCCGTTATCTTTGTATACGCTAACAGCAGAAACAAATAAAATACTTTGGTACGTTATTTGTTATGAGGTTAGAGGTTAGTTTTCATAAGTAGTAGTAGTTTAGGTTGGAACAAGAGAGAAACGCCCGTTTCTCTCTTGTTGTTTTTAGTAACTTCATTTCAGAAGGAGAAACAATCCACCACGACAGAGATAATGCTTTTAATAGCTGATCCATCCATTACGACACCTTTTATTACTCCAAATTGTGCTTTTACAGAATAGCCCCAAATTAATGTGCTAATAATCCAACTTTCCGTTCAGTTAAAAGAGTATCAAGTTCTTAACATCTTAATGTCCTGAAGTCTTAATATCTCCTCACCTGCAAGATTAGTTAAAAGACGTTAATTACACCCTTCACATGTACCAAAACGAAAATACCTGCGTTAGAAGAGTATAAGTAGTAGTAGTTAGGTTTAGTTAGGTAGCGTGTGAAGAGAGACTTATTTCCGGTCTCTCTTCTTTTTTGTTCAAAAAATTGATTTTTGAAAGCGAGATTGAGTCTATTCCTTTATCAAAGCACCCGACAAATCCACCAAATAGGATTCATTGTTCCCAAGGTTTTCCCAAACCAATTTGATCCGCTTTCCGTTGAAATAATCCATACGATAGGAAACCCCAAGGTTCTCAAAGAAATGTTGGTCCAGCTCTTTAAACGGAAGTTCTCCGAATGTTGGATTCGAAGGAGCCTTGTTTCCCGGCAAAACAAACAAATAGTCACCGATATTTATTTTCCATTCGGCCACGGATTTTGCTTCCACATATTCGGTGTAGACAGGTTCTTTTTTGTTATTCTGAAAAACCACCAATAACACCATCATATTTGTTTCATTATGCAGTTCCGCAACAATTTCTCCTTTTTTCCGGTCCAGATCCCGGGTTTTTACATATGGTTTGCCGGTTGGTTTTCCCTGTGTGAAGAAAGTGGTATACGGGACGGAATCATTATTTCCCCAATTTTTATATAATTTCCCGAAAAGTTCATTATTCCAGTCGCGTTTTTTGACGAGATCAACTCCAACAAACGGCAGGTTAGAATCCAGCTGTGCATCCTCAATCATGCGTTTTTCGCTTTTGATTTCGGTAATCAAGGAATCGAGTTTAAGCCTTTCTTCCTTACTGAATTCCATGTAGGCTGTTTGCTCCTGGAGTGTATCGGTTTCCGGATCAGCCTCCACAAAAAAGAGTGCAACTACTCCCAATCCGCATAAAAGCAAAATAAGAATAGCCAAACTCAATCGTAACCACGGTATGCGGGTTGATTCCACTACAATTTTACCTTGTTTGACATCTGTCCCAAAATTGCTTAATTGCTTTCTGTGTTCATCTGTAAATCTTATTTCCAACAATTTATTGGTCAGATACATCAGGAAGCGTGTGGAACTTTTCGGATGGTAGGCCAAGCTCATGAAAAATTCCAATAAGTGGGTTTTAACGCGGTAGTGATTTACGTTTAATAAGTCCAAAGCAGTGAGCATGTTCGGATTCAGGAAAGAATCAATCAAGCGGTGAAGATCGGTGTCTTTTTTTGCCTTGTTAAGTGCTGTATCCAGTTCCTCTTTTTGCTTAAAGATCCAGTCTGATAGAGAGTCCTGAACTAAATTCTGCTGATAGGCGGGCAGCAAAACGGAATAACTCATGAAGAAATGAATATTCTTGCTAGAAAGGCAGGAAAACTGATCTGTGAAGATCGGAAACAAGTAAAGCTCGATGAAGGTCTTGTATTCCTCAAATAGTGCGTGTTCCTGCAGTTTCGAAGAATCGACAAAAAGCTCTGTGAATTCTCCTTTCTTTAAGGTGTTAATCAAACCGGGATTTTCCTCCGTCCATGAAGCAAAAATGATTCCTTTAGGATTGGAACAAACACTCAAAAATTGTGTCTGATCAATTTCTGTTGCATCCGGGAAAAGTTTTTTGAATGTTTCCAGGAATTCCTCTTTTTGATCTTCAGATAGCGGAAATTGAAGATTCGGATTTTCTTTTTTTACAGCACCTAATCGGAGATACTTCATGTCGATTAATTGATGGATTGAAAATACTACTTTTTGAACAATTAATCCTTCGTCTATAAAACATATCCAAATAATTGGAAATCAATAGATATTCTACTAGATTTAGATTCAAAACCAATACTATGAAACGACTGTTTCTTCTTCTACTACTTGTTAGTCCCTCTGTTTTTGCACAAAACTGGAGCGATAATGTTGCAAGTATTGTTTATGACAAATGTTCATCTTGTCATCATCCGGGTGGAATCGCCCCCTTCTCATTAATGAGCTATTCGGAAGTAAGTCCGATGGCAAGTGCTATTTATGATGCAATCAGTACCAACGAAATGCCTCCGTGGCCTCCCAATGAAAACTATCAACAGTACAGTCATTCACGGGCATTGAATTCGACGGATAAATCGACACTCATGTCATGGCTTACCAATGGAACACCCGAAGGAAATCCGGCAAATGCTCCTGCTCCACCGGTTTTCAATTCGGGCAGTATCTTGGGAAACGGTGATTTGATGCTTCAAATTCCACTGTACCAAAGTAAGGCGCAAGGCGGACAAGACGATTATGTTTGCTTCAGTCTTCCTACCGGATTGACCCAAAACAGATATGTCCGTGCAATGGAAATTATTCCGGGAAATAGACAAATTGTTCATCATGCACTTATTTATATAGACCCAAGCGGAAATTATCAGGGAGATACAATTGGTGGAAATTGCGGGGGTCCTCCACAAAGTTCCACACTCATCGGAGGATATACTCCCGGCTCTTCTCCATTGGTTTTTCCTTCTGCATCGGGGTTTAAATTAGGAATGTCAATTCCTGCCAATAGCAACCTTGTTTTTGCTATGCATTATCCTCAGGGGAGTTATGGCGAGTATGACAGCACCAAGGTCATTCTTCATTTTTATCCGCCCGGGGAAACGGGAATCAGGGATGTGTACGCCGCACCTGTTCTACAAAACTGGTCGCTCTCAATTCCGCCGAATCAGCTTTCGTCATTCACGGCGCAATATCCGGCATCCGGAGGAGTTCCTACGAATTACAGCATACTGAGCGTTTTCCCTCATATGCATTTATTGGGTAAAAATATTCGAGCCTATGCTGTAACACCAGCAAATGATACTGTGAAGTTTGCAGACATTCCTGCCTGGGATTTTCACTGGCAGGATTTTTACTTCTTCAAACACCTGCAAAAGGTTCCTACCGGATCGGTTTTAAAAGGAGAAGCAACTTATGACAACACCGTAAACAATCCCAATAATCCAAGCAATCCTCCTGTTTTGGTTAACGCAGGTGAAAGTACTACCGATGAAATGTTCCTGGTTTATTTTCATTTTCTACAATACCAACCGGGTGATGAATTGATTGATTTGGAAGGATTGCTTAGCCTTGGAATGCAGGAACTTATCTCAGATGATGATTGGAAAATATATCCCGTTCCTTTTACTGAAAGTGTATCGATTAAACCAAATCAGCTAAAAAGCGGAGATATCGTTTCATTAGCTATCTATGATTATCAGGGAAAACTGATTCGCACTATTTGTGACAAACAAGCCATTTCAGCTACATTCAATGGCTTCGAATGGGATGGCTTATCCGAAAACGGTGCAGAATCCAAAACCGGAACCTATTTTATCTCCATGATTTGCAATGGAACAACCAGTTATCACCCGATTATCAAAAACTAATACTCATTGTTCGATCAGCGCTTCAGGAACTGGAGCGCTTTTTGAACCTCCTTGTCATAGGCAGCAACAATAAAGAAGTATCCTTCCTCGATAAACAACTGGCGTGCTATTTCCGCCTTCAGGACATGTTTGATCAATTCTTCACTGCGTGCAAAATCTGCTGCAATAAATGGAACATCCAATTTTCTGCCTTCTGCAATCAGTTTTTGAAGAAGTGGTTTCGATGGATTGAATGCGGCATTAAATTCCTGAATAGATGACCAGGAATTTCTTTTGTTCGCCACAAAATCAAATGCAACTTGCTGAAATGCTCCTGAATAACGAAGCGTTAAATAGTAGATTGTAGAATTTGAAGTATCCAGGGGAACGAAGACATCCGGCATAATTCCCCCCCCATCGTAAACGGTTCTTCCTTTAAGCGTTCTGAATTTATTGGAATTCTTAAAAACAGAAGAATCCGGAGCAAAATATTCTCCGTTATCTCTTCTTTGATCGTTGCTATGGTAGTAATCTTCGTAACTTTCACCAAAGGGTTTTTGAATACAGCGCCCCGAAGGAGTATAGTATCTGGCTATGGTTAATCTTACATCACTTTTGTCGGAGAGCGAGAAATCCTGTTGAACCAATCCCTTTCCAAATGATCTTCTGCCAATGATTGTTCCACGGTCGTTATCCTGGATAGCGCCTGCAACAATTTCAGAAGCGGAAGCGGAGTTTTCGTTGATTAAAACCACAAGCGGAGTTTTTTCCAACAAACCTCCTGCTCTTGCATAACGGGTGGTATTCAGGTATTTTTTTCCTTTAATAATTACTATTTTTCGTCCCTCAGATAAAAATTCATCTGCGATCTGAACTGCTCCATCTAAAACGCCTCCGCCATTATCTCTCAGGTCGAAGATCAGTTTTTTCATTCCTTTTGCCTTCAATTTTAATGCGGCATAATGAAATTCCTCCGAACTGGAAACAGAGAAGTTTTCTAAGCGGATATATCCCGTTTTTTCATCCAGCATCTGTGAACATACGATGGAAGGAATTGGAATAATTCCGCGGAAGATTGTTTTCTCAATCTTCTTTTTATTCCGGTAAAGCTGAATTTTAACTTTTGTATTAGGATCTCCCTTTAACTTACCTAATACATCTTCATTTTTGATTTTTTTGCGTGCAATATTTTTTCCGTCAATCATAAGCATTATATCTCCATCCAAAACAACGGAACATTCAGATGGGGAATTCGGAATAACGTTCGTTACACATAAAGTATCACGGATGATTGAAAAGCGAATCCCAATTCCACCGAATTTACCGTCAATCTGCTCATTCACAGCTTTCAGATCTTCGTATGGAATGTAATTTGAGTGCGGATCTAATTCATGAAGCATATCAGAAATTGTCTTTTCGAACAATTTTTTACTTTCAATTGAGTCTACATATTCCCGATCAAGCAAGTTGATAATTTCCTGCATTTTGGAATAGTTTCCCGAATTCTGCTGAGAAACAGGTTGATTTAATCGGGCGCCCAGTAACAAACCAATGACCAGGAAGATCATTAATAAAACCGGATAAACAAAGGCATATTTTCTATTCATTTAATTTGGGTCTGCGATGTGAACAACTTCAACACCTGCGCTTCTCAGGAAATCAACGCCAGTGGTATCTTTATACTCCATCATATAAACAACTCTTTTAATTCCGGCTTGCAAAACCAGTTTACTGCAATCTTTGCAAGGCGATAAGGTAATAAAAAGTGTAGCACCGCTGCAATCGTTTGTAGAACGGGCAACCTTCAGGATTGCATTGGCTTCAGCGTGTAATACATACCATTCCGTGTTTCCTTGTTGGTCTTCACAGCAATTTGGAAACCCTGCCGGTGTTCCGTTATATCCGTCAGAGATAATTCTTCCATCACGCACTATGAGTGCTCCAACTTTTTTTCGTTCACAATGCGACAATTCAGCCCAGGTTTGAGCCATTCTCAAATAAGCTTTGTCGTAACGCAATTTTTTTTCTTCTGTTATTTCTCTGTCAAGTTCTACAACCATGTTGCAAAGATAGGATTAATCAGGTAAGGTAAATTTATATCCGACACCTCGGATTGAATGAAAAAACTGGGGATTTTTCGGATCCTCTTCAAATAATTTCCGGAAACTCAAAATGTAATTATCAATGGTTCGTCCGGTTGGAAACTGATCGTTGGTCCACAAGCTGTTGAGGATTTCATCACGGGAAACGACCTGATCTTTTCTTAAATAAAATAACTGGATTAACTCCATTTCTCGTTTACTCAGCTCTTGTTTTTCACCGGAAAGAATGTTTTCCACCTCAAATGAAGCCGGAAGCACACGATAATTCCCAATTTTTATTTCTGAAGGAATTGAGACCTGTTTTTTGTTTGGCTGAAGCAAAACAGAACATCTCAGAATGAATTCCTCTAAATCAAAGGGTTTCGGTAAATAGTCATTCGCGCCCAACTTCAATCCGGCAATCCGGTCGATGGTATTTCCTTTGGCGGAAATAAAAATAATCGGAACTGTTGACACTTCTCTGTACGCACGACAAATGTCCAGGCCGCTTACTTCCGGCAACATGACATCCAGGATCACAAGATTGTAGTCGTCCAATTGATTTTTTTTGGCTAAAGCCTCCCTGCCATTGTTAATTGTGGTCACAGAATAGCCCTCCAATTCCAGGTTAAATTGAATCATTTCAAGCAAACTTTGCTCGTCTTCGATAACTAATACCTTATCCATAACGACAAACTTCTATAAAAAAGCGTTTTCAAGTTGGTTTCTTGTGTTAAAAGAGTGTAATTTTGAGAAAACTACACATAAATATAAGCACAATGCTAAAATATCTTTTAATGCTTGGCATATTCATGTCTAATACAGCATTAAATGCACAGATCAGCGAAGGAGGTTTGCCGATAGGGTTACAAAAAGTGACTACTAGCGGTAGTTCTCCCTTTCAATATTCCCCGTCTGTTTATACAGTAAGCAAACCGGATATTGCTGCAGCAAAAACAGCTGATTTGGCAAATGATTCCAAAGGAGCTTATCGTGTAGGTCTGAATGTTCCTGTTTCTATTACCATGAATAATTCCGGAACCTGGACTTTATTGTCCAATGGAATGAAAGTGTGGAGATTGGTTATTTCAGGAAAAGATGCACTTGCCCTTGGTTTGTATTTTTCAGAAGCTGTTCAGATCCCGGCTGGCGGAAAGTTATTTGCATACAATGAGAACGGGAAACAAATTCTGGGGGCTTATACTTCTGCAACAGATGATTTTCAAGCCATGGAAATGGTTCAGGGAGAAAAGTTGTATTTGGAATACAGCGCTCCATCCTGGGTTCAGGAAACTCCAATTTTCAGTATCAGTGAAGTCGTTTATTTCTACCGGGGGATCGAAGAACACGTGAATGCATTTGCAGGAAATCCGATCGTTCATGCTAAGGCAGAAAGTTGCGAAGTAGATGTGGCTTGTTCTGAAGGGAATACCTGGACCAATCAAATCAAATCGGTTGTTCACTATACTTTTAATGATGGGACATCCACTTATGTTTGCTCCGCTTCTACGATCAATAATACTGAGAACAATTGTAAACCTTATATCCTAACTGCCTGGCATTGTGGTGAGAGGGTAGCAGGTCAATCCATTGCGACGTGGGTTTGGTACTGGAAATATCAAAAAACCACCTGTGCACCCGGTACGGCAAATTACAACGACCCTTCAAAAGGAACAAAAACAATGACAGGAGGTACTGTGCGGGCTTCTTCGGGAAATGGAACCTTAAATAATCCTCCGGGAGCATACGAGGTTGCGGGATCTGATTTTTATTTGGTAGAATTGAGCGCTCAACCTCCGGCTTCATACGATGTGTATTATGCGGGTTGGGACAGAACAAATAATGCTTCGGCAAGCGGTGTGGGAATTCATCATCCTGCCGGAAGTGCAAAGAAAATATCTACTTATACACAAGCTTTAACAAGTGACACCTATAACGGAGGTGCTTTAAATGCTCATTGGAAAGTTTTTTGGACAACAACAACAAATGGTCGTGGAGTTACAGAAGGTGGTTCTTCCGGTTCACCGATCTTTAATTCATACGGCCGGATAGTCGGACAGCTTTCGGGTGGAGCTTCTGCTTGTGTTGCCAATGGTGCGGGAGCAGGTACCGGCCCGGACAAACATGATTTGTACGGAAAATTTTATTTCGATTGGGACCAAAACGGAGCAACTTCAAATGCACAGTTAAAGCCCTGGTTGGATCCCAACAATACAGGAGTAACTTACTTGGCAGGACGAGCCATTCCATGCACTGTATCACCAAATATACCGGTGGCAGAATTTGTTGCTAATCCAACAACCGTAAGTGTGGGCGGAACCTCCCAATTTACAGATCAATCCACAGGAAGTCCTACGAGTTGGGCATGGCAAATTACACCTGCAAGCGGCTGGACATACGTTGGCGGGACAAATGCATCATCACAAAATCCGCAAGTTACTTTTTCAACAGCCGGAACTTACACCGTACAATTAACGGCTTCGAACTCGGCAGGCTCTGATGCGGAGTTGAAAACAAATTACATTTTCGTAACAACAGCAACATCTCCTTGCACTGCGACTTCTACCTATTGTGATGAATTTATCCAAAAAGTAGTCCTTGAAACGATCAATAATGAAAGCGAGTGTACCAACTATACAGATTATAATTTAAGCACAACCTTAATCAAGGGACAATCCTATAACATTACAATCATTCCTCAAATAACGGGAGATTCTCCCGGAAGTGCATATATCGGAGATGAAATTGCAGCATGGATCGATTTCAACAGTGATTTCGATTTCGAGGATCCAAACGAGCGAATAGCATTTGTTTCGATAACTCCCGGTGTTTCTTTGGTATTTAATTTTACGGTTCCTGCAGGTGCGGTTACCGGAATTGTCAAAATGCGTACGCGTATTGTGTTTAACGCGAGCCAGGGAGGAGAAGGACCGATAAATCCTTGCGGAATTACCAATTACGGAGAAGTCGAGGACTATAACATTATGCTTTCAAATTCACTTGGGATTGAGCAGAATCACCTGGATGCTATTTCCATTTATCCGAACCCGGCGTCTGATGAGGTCAGAGTAAATCTTTCCGGAATTGAAAGCGGAACCATTTCACTTGAGCTTCTGGATATGACCGGAAAGGTGATCCAAACCCAAAATAACATTACAGGTAGTGAGGGAGTCTTCGATTTGAATACTGTTGCAAAAGGCAGTTACCAAATTCGTATTTCAGACGGAACTATTCAACGCATTGCACGAATCGTAAAACTATAGATTGAAGAAACCAACTGTTATCGTCAGCGTTATCAATGATTTGAATACCGATCAGCGTGTTCATAAAGTTTGCTCATTCATTGAAAATCAGGGCTACGACGTTTTGTTGGTAGGACGAAAACTCCGGTCAAGTGAACCAATGGAATACCGCACTTACCGCACGAGACGGTTCCGGATGTTTTTTGAAAAAGGAGCATTATTCTATGCCTGGTTTAATTTCCGATTATTTTGGTTTCTACTGTTTCATTCATCCGCTATCCTGGTTGCAAATGACCTGGATACTCTGCTTCCGAATTACCTGGTTTCCAGATTAAAACGAAAGAAACTGGTTTACGATTCGCATGAGTATTTCACGGAGGTTCCGGAGCTAATCAGCAGACCAAAAGTAAAAGCGGTTTGGGAACGGATCGAGCGGTTTATATTTCCAAAACTCCGTTATGTAAGTACTGTAAATCATTCAATTGCTCTGAAATACCGGGAAAAATATGGAGTTGAATTGAAAGTGATCCGAAATGTTTCGCCACTTTGGAACCCGTCTGTGATCCGCACAAAAAAAGAACTTGGAATTCCTGAAGGAAAACATGTCCTGATCATGCAGGGAGCCGGATTGAATGTTGACAGGGGAGTGGAAGAAGCGATTCGCATGATGCCTTTTTTGGAGAATACCATTCTGATCATTGTGGGCAACGGTGATATCATCCCCGAAATGAAAAGATTGGTGGAAACGGAAAGATGGCAGGATCTGGTGCTTTTCTTCGGCAAACGTCCTTACCGGGAATTGCTTCAATTTACCCAACAAGCTGATCTGGGTTTAAGTTTCGACCAACCGACCAATCCCAATTATTTGTTTTCTTTACCCAATAAGATCTTCGATTATATTCATACTTCAACACCCGTTATTTGCTCCGACCTGGTAGAGGTTTCTAAACTGGTAAAAGGATATCATGTGGGCGAAATTGTGACGGATTTTGACCCGGAAAGACTTGCAAAGCAAATCCAATCGATTCTCAATGATCAGGAATTGATGGAATCATGGAAAAACAATTGTAAAATTGCAGCCGGTAAAGAAAATTGGGAAGTTGAAGTACAGCAATTAAACGAATTCTATCCGAAAGTTCATGAATAAGAAAATCCATATTGTTTCCTTTGATGTGCCGTTTCCACCTGATTATGGTGGTGTTCTGGATGTTTATCTGAGAGCAAAAGGATTAAAGAGTTTAGGATATTTCGTTATTCTTCATTGCTATGAATATGGCAGAGGAAGAAACCATGACTTCTCTGAAATTGCGGATGAGATTTATTACTACGATCGGAAAAACGGAGTGAAATCTATTTTCTCAAATCTTCCCTACATTGTAAAAAGCAGAAACTCCGAAAAGCTTTTAAGCCGCCTGTTGGCAGATGAAACTCCGGTTTTACTGGAAGGACAGCACTGTGCTTTTGGCGTGGAAGAACTAATCAAAAAGCATAAACAGGTAGCTGTTAGGATGCACAATATCGAGTGGCAATACTATCGTGATTTGGCCAAAGGGGCAAAAACCACCTCAGAGCGTTTGTTCTTTGGTTTGGAATCCCGAAAACTTCGAAAGCACGAAAGCAATTTGAAAAAAGTCCCGCTTTTATGTATTTCGGAAAATGATCAAAATTACTACAGACAACTAGGTTTTCAGGCAAGTTATTTACCTGTCACTATCGACTCCCATCTGATTCTTGAACCGATGGAAGGAAAATCATTTGCTCTTTTTCACGGAAATTTATCTGTTCCGGAAAACCAGGAGGCGATTGATGCAATGATTCGGGAAAATAAGCGTAAAAAACTGGAAATACCGGTGGTTATTGCGGGCAAGAATCCAAGTGCTTCACTGATCAAAAGAATTCAATCTCAGGGCTGGGAATGTATTGCAAACCCGAATGATTCCGAGTTGAATGATTTGATGCGCTCTTGTTCAGTTCACTTACTGATCGGATTTAAAACAAGCGGAATCAAACTGAAGGTAATCCGTGCTTTGCTTTCGGGAAAACCATGTATTGCCACTAAAGAGCTAGCCGGTACTCCAACATTGGAAAAACATTGTGAAATTTGGGATCCGGTTTTGCCTTTAGCAGATAAGATTGATTTGGTCTTGAATTTAAGTCATCGATCTGCTAACAGATTGGAAGAATTGGAAACAGAATTTGGTCTTGAAAAACTAAAATTTGCACTTCAGGAAATCGGGTTTTTGTAATTGACGAAAGGAGCAAGCATTATTGAATGCCCGGAATAATTCTACAAAAAAGCAGATTCATTCAAAAATTGATTAGTTTTGCCTCGTGAATTTCATTTCCACATATCAAATTTTTTCGTGCCATCCCATTTGGCGTATGCGAATTCCGATGATTTCGGAGTCCCGTTTCTGTAGGGTCTAACTATTTGATGGAGGTTGTTGATCCTCTGAAAATTCTTCAACAAACAATCAGTTTTTAAATTTTATTTTTTTACACGATGAACACGCTCCTTTTGGAAGAGCAAGTTCAGCTATCAGAACCCAATTTGGTTTCTGAAGAACTTGCCGGTCGAATTGCCTATTTGGAACAACAAGCTGAAACCTTGCATGAAAGTATGCGCTATGCAGGAAGTTTACAGCGAAGTATTTTGCCAAATGAGCGGATTTTCCAAAATGTGTTTTCGGATGCCTTTGTTATTTTTCAGCCTAAGGATATTGTAAGTGGTGATTTCTATTGGATTTTCCAGCACCACGATGAGGTCTATTTCGCCGTCGGAGATTGTACGGGACACGGTGTTCCAGGGGCGATGGTGAACATTGCTGGAAATGCTCTGCTCAGACAAATTATCCGACTGGAAGGGTTGTCGGATCCCGCAAAAATTGTGGAGCTGCTGGATCTCGAACTGACCAGTTTGTTCAACGAACATTTAACGGAAGGAACTACCAGAGATGGGATGGACTTGGTATTTTGTAAGTTCAACCTCTCTCAGATGAAAGGATCATTCTGCGGAGCGGGAAGACCATTGATCCTTGTCAGAAACGGTGAATTGGTGGAATTTAAAAAAGGATTGGATTCGATCGGACATGCCTCAAAAGAATCGAAAGAGTTTGAAACAATCCATTTCGGCTTGCAGGAAGGAGATCAGTTTTATCTTTTTTCGGACGGGTACACAGATCAGTTCGGAGGAGAAAATGTGAAAAAATTCAACAGACAAAGATTCCGGAACCTGCTTACCTCGATCAGCGATTTCGAGTTGCAGAAACAACGGAAGGAACTGTTATTCCACTACAATAACTGGAAGGGAAAACAAGAACAGGTAGATGATATTTGTGTAGTTGGAATCAGAATATAAACAACATTAAAAGGATCAATTATAAATTATCAAGGGGATAGATTACAATAAGATTCCCCTTGAT
>CAMPIU010000040.1 GCA_946886545.1 uncultured Flavobacteriales bacterium
GGTTTATGTTATTCATATATATTCTGTTTATACTCATTATTATTTTTTCACTCTACCAGTATGTAGACAACAGTGAATGGGAAGAATTTCACACGAAAAATTTCAAAACGATTTTCCAGAACAGGAATAAAAAATACGGGGCATACCAGATCAGGAACCGGCAACCGGTAATTATGACCTATGTTCTTATGGGGGCTGTTCTACTGGGAATTGCTGCAGTTTACACCAAAACCATTGTAAACAACTACGAAGGATTAAATTCAATGACTTTCAGCGATGTTTCAGACACTACTCAGTTCACCCTGAACAATGAGAATGTGGTAGAAACTCCTCCGTCCCAATTCAATTACCAGGGAGACAACGGTGACGGACTTCCTCAATCAAAAGACGGAGGTGAAAAGGCGGAAGACAGACCTGAAACAACGGAATCTTCTTCTGAACCGCGACCGGAACCTGTAAAGCCTAAAACCCCGGAAGAAGATGTTTACGCTTTTGAGGCAAAGCAATTCGAAATGACAGGTGGAGCTGCAGAAAGGGAAAAGATCCAGAAAGAAATGGAAAAGCGCAAGAAAGAGCGTGAAGAGAAAAAAAGGCAACAGCAAAAACAGGAAGGCGGACAAGGTGGAAATGTCGGTACCAATTCAAGTGTACAGGGAAAAACCCTTGCTGAATGGAATATGAATGGCAGAAAACCTCACCAGAACAATCCGGATTATATTAAAATTCCAGGCTACATGTGTGGAAAGGGTGTAAATGAAAAAATTGTTGTAAAAGTAAAAGTGAATTCTAACGGAGATGTTTATTGGGCGCAATCCCAGGCACCGGCAGATGCAAACCCGTGTTGTGTGGAGCAAGCCATGAACTACGCAAAAAAATCGCGTTTCGAGTACGCCGCAACACCGATCCAGGAAGGAACCATAACGTATTATTTCAAGTCACAATAATTCCATGAATTACCCCGAAACCATCGATTGGTTGTTTCAGCAATTCCCGGCCTATCACAACCTGGGAGCACAAGCTTATAATCCGGGATTAAAGAATATTGAAGAATTAAGCGCATTTTTCCACAATCCGGAAAAAGAACTGCGTTTCATCCACGTTGGAGGAACTAATGGAAAGGGTTCCGTTTCAAACATGCTTGCATCCATTCTTACTGAAAGCGGCGAAAAAGTCGGATTATTCACCTCCCCTCACCTCTTTGATTTTACAGAGCGAATCCGCATCAATGGTGTTCCGGTAGATCAACAATTTGTCATTGAATTTTGCGAAAAAGTCAGAAATCATTCCTGGACGATCGAACCATCCTTCTTTGAAATCACCTGGATGATGGCGCTGGCTTTCTTTCATCAAAATAACTGTTCGATCGTTATTGCTGAAGTTGGTTTAGGAGGACGATTGGATGCTACAAATATTATCCGACCGATTATTTCGGTGATCACCAATATCGGGCTCGATCACATGAATATTTTGGGAGAAACCCGGAAAAAGATCGCGTTTGAAAAATCCGGGATCATCAAAAAAGACATTCCGGTTGTACTTGGTGAAAAAGACCCGGAAACATTTCCTGTTTTCGAAACGGTCGCAAAGGAGAAAGACTCTGAGATCATCCTCCCTGACAAAAGCGGATATTTACCGGAAGGAATAATCGGCTACCAGGTCGGGAATTACCAAATAGTTTCTGCTGTTTGTGATTACCTCGAAAAACACGAATTTGTCTGTGATCAGACTATACGGGAAAGGGGAATCCGGAACCTGAAAAAAAATACCGGCTTCTTCGGAAGAATGGAAGTGATTTCAAAAGCACCTTTAACAATCGTAGATTGTGCACACAATGCAGATGGAATCCGTGCCTTAATGACTTCCATAAAAGAATTGAATAAGGGAAAGCTTCATTGCATTTACGGAACCAGTTCGGACAAAGATCTGAATGCAATCCTGGAAGAACTTCCTGCCGATGCATCTTTTTACTTCACCACTTTCTCCAATCCAAGAAGCATGAGTCTGGAAGATTTGAAAGAAAATGTAGGTTTCCGCATAGAAAAAAAACAATTTTTTAATTCTCCGGTAAACGCATTGTCAAAAGCGCAAGAATCTGCAAACAAAGCCGATACGATTTTAATTTTCGGTTCCTTCTTTTTGGTTCACGATTTTTTTGAGATTTTTTTTCAAAAAGGCCTTGCAGAAAAGAAATAATGGCTTATATGTGCACTCGCGTTTGAGAAACAACGGTAACTCAAAAAACGCAAAGTATGGGGGATTAGCTCAGTTGGTTCAGAGCGCCTGCCTTACAAGCAGGATGTCGGCGGTTCGAATCCGTCATTCCCCACAACAAAAAGAAAAAAGCGAATTACGAAAGTGGTTCGCTTTTTCTTTTTCCTCATTCTGTTTCTGCTTTTCATTCTGTCCGGATTTTCTTTAAAATGCTTTTTCCTTTTTCAGAGCGAAAATGAGAACGAGAATGAGGAAGAATCCCGGTTAGAAGTTTCAATTCAGTCTCCTCCCTTGAGAAGAGCATTCGCAGCATGTGAAGACGTAACAACGATCCCGGATGTCCGGGATTAGTACGGAAGTTGTATGGAGGATTAAGGAGGGTGACAATGTCAGATCTCCCGCAACCAACAATTTCACGGATCAGGACCAAATTCTGAGGACCAGACATCAGTTTATTTCCTGTTCTGCCTCGCAACCTATTCTACTCCACACTTATATTCAATCACAAACCAAACGCTTTTCCAATTCCGCAGAAATAACTAATTTTACACCCGAAACCTAAATACGAAGTAATAGGCCTCAACTTAAACTAGTTAATCAATATGAAAAAATTATTAATCTTAGCCGCCTTTTCCCCGCTTACTTTTTTTGCGCAAAAAAACATTTCACGGGTGGTGGCAAAGGATGTTATTGAACGTGGAGTCGAATTGCACGACGAGAAAAAGTACGCCGAAGCAATTGAAGAATACGAGAAAATCAACATCAATGATACCGCATACGCACTAGCTCAATACGAAATGGCATTAAGCCACATGGAGCTGGAACAGTACGACAAGGCGACCGAAATCCTGAATGATTTGCTGGAATATAAAATCCGCTTCGATTTTAAATACACCATCTATCTATCGCTTGGGAATTGTTATGACATGAACAAAAAACCGGAAGACGCAATCCGAGTTTATACCGAAGGTTTGAAAATCCATCCGTACCAGCACAATTTGCTCTACAATAGAGGGATAACTTACGTTAATCAGAAAAAGTACAAGGAAGCTATCAGCGATTATAAACAGGCAATCCAAAGCAATGTGTATCATGGAAACAGCCATTTGGCTCTTGGTATGCTAGCAGCAAACGAGGGATTATATGATCAGGCAATGTTATCGTTGCTTACATTTCTCTGGTTAAATCCTGACGATTCAAGAGCTCCTGAAATTACCGCGATTCTCGAGCGAATTGCAAACGGATCTTTTGAAAGAGAGCCCAAAAACATCAAGGATCTATTCGGACCGGATAATTATGAAGACTACAACCTGCTTTTCGAAAATAAAATTGCGCTCCAGGATAACTACAAAGTGAAACTTACCATTCCGACTTCTTACGGAAAACAACTGCATTTGTTTTTGAAAAACAACAAGTACGACAAGTCAAATATGGACTTTTGGAATCAGCACTATATGCCATTTTTCGAAGCGATCTGGAAAGAAAAAATGCTTGATCAATTCACGATGATCCCATTGGCTTCTATTGACGGTAAAGAGATTCAATCTAAAGTCAAATCAAAGATTTCCGCTATCAAATCGTTTTACGAATGGTCAAAAACAGCTTATAAAGAAGCTACTTCCAATCAGTTTATGGAATTCGAAGGAACCAAACAATGGGTATCAGTGGATTACAAATCAACGCACTTGGAAGGGATCGGGAAACAAAATGATAAAAACCAACCGATCGGAAACTATTTTATTTACTACAGAAACGGCTTGCTGAAATTGCGGGCTCAATTCGGTGAAAACGAAAAACAGATCGGTACCTGGGAAATTTATAATGATTTTGACGGAAAGATTACCCGACGTATCGAATTCACATCCAATCCTGCCGAAAAAATTCAGTACTCCTATTATTCCAGCGGTGAACTTTATCTGAAATACAAAACAATCGATAATCTGGAGCAAGATACTGTAACTTACTTCTACCGAAACGGAACCATAAAAGAGAACTATTTGGTGAAAGACGGTAAGAAAAACGGTATTTATAAGTCGTTTTATCCAAACGGTCAGTTATCTATTGAAATGACTTATAAAATGGGGGCTGGTGAAGGAAATTATATTTCCTACAACTCAAATGGTGTGAAGGACGATGAATTTCAATTAATCGATGACAACATTCACGGAATTCGCAAAAAGTATTATGCAAACGGACAACTAGCTTCCCAATACAATTATGTCAATGGCAAATACGACGGAGAATATGTAACTTATTTCTATGACGGCAAAGTAGAGAAAAAAGGAACCTACAAGAACGGAAATGAAGTTGGTCAATTTGAAGAATATTACTCTAACGGAGCCATGTCCACCTCGATGCTTTTAGATGAATCCGGAAAACAAAACGGGGTCAGCATTCAATATGATTTGGACGGAAAGAAGTATGAAGAAATGGAGTTTTCCAAAGGAGAATTAAAATCAATCACTTTTTACGATAAAGCCGGAACAGCAAAGATTCTGGCAGAGAAAAAAGGAAAGAAAATTGATTACATCCGTAACTATCCGGATGGAAAAAAATCAATCGTAGGACAAATTGCGGACGATGAAAGAGTTGGTGAATGGAAGTATTACGATAAATATGGAAACCTCACAACAATCGAAAAATACAAAGACGGGAAAGTGACGGACACTTTAAAAGAGTTCTATTCCAACGGTCAATTGGAAAGCTTTAGTGTGGTAAATGACGGAAGAAGAGACGGACTTTTCCAGGCCTTCAATATTTTCGGTGATCTGATTTCGGAAGGTTATTATTCTGAAGGTGATTATGATAGTGAGTGGGTCGGATACTACTCCGATGGTAGCTTTAGTTCTAAAAACTTCTATGTTCAGGGAACAAAACAGGGATATCAACTTTCTTATGATGTGAACGGTGAAGTGGATGGAATGGATGAGTACGACGAAGGACTCGTTATCGCCCACACACAGTTTGATACCACAGGAAATATTCTTAGTCAAATGGGTGAATATAACGGTGAAATTCAGTTGAAAGATCCAACAAACACCTACGTCACATTTATCGGTAACTACAAAAATGGTTGGGCAGACGGGAAATTTAAATGGTTTACCATTAACAATGTTTTAACCTGCACCGGAAACTATAAAAACGGAGATCGTGACGGTCTTTGGTTTTGGTATGACCAGGATGGTAAATTAACACGTGAAGCGAAATACGTCAACGCCAACCTGGATGGGATCGATAAGAATTACCATGAGAATGGAGCTGTGGAGTCTGAAATCACTTATGTAAACGGAGTTCGCCAGGGCAAATTCACTCATTACAGTCAAAACGGAAAAGTATTGATCAGCGGAGAAAACCTGGATGATCAAAGACATGGAGAGGTAAAATACTTTGATGTAAATGGGTCGTTGATGATGATCCGTTATTACAACTACGGTATTTTCACTTCTTATTCATACTTGAATCAGGAAGGTAAAACCGTAAAACCCGTAGAACTTGTCGGTAACGAAATGAAAGTTGCCTGTTATTATAAAACCGGAAAGAAATCCATGGAACATACCCGAAAAAACGGATTGATCGAAGGTCACTACATCACATACCATGAAAACGGGAAAATGTGGGAAGACGAAAGCTATTTGCACGGTGAACAAGACGGAAAATCACTGGAGTATAACGAACTTGGCAAGAAGATTAAAGAAGCGAACTACCTGAAGGGAGAATTGCATGGAAAATACATGAAATACAACCAGGCTGGTGTTTTGATTTACGAAGCAAACTACCGTTTCGGGGAATTAAACGGTGAAGAAAAAGAATACAATGCAGAAGGGAAATTAATCCGAATTACAACTTATTATGGAGATTACGCAGTTAAGACTCAAAAATTCTAAAGGATTTATTCTTTTCGTTTACTTTATCTTTTTTTATTTCCTTTCTCACGGGCAGACAAATGAGATCCTGGCGATTTATAAAAACAAGTACCCCGGAAATCACATCGTTGAAACCAAGAGTGAACGGACAGTTACCATTAAGTACGTAAAAGGAAAGCCAACTTTGGTCTATCATTACGAATACGAAGATTTGATTATCGACAAAAACGGTGCAAACATGCTCTCCGAATATGCGATTGATTTCACCTCTTTTGAAGTCGTATCGAATATCGAGGCTTATTCCTTGATTCCTTCGGAAAGTAAATCCAAAAAGGTCGTTTCAAATAATATATTCACCAGAGATGCTGAAGCCGATCAGGGAATTTTTCACGATGACAGCAAAGAAACAATCATCGTATTTCCGGGATTGATCGAAGGGGCTCTTCGGCATATTTCCTATGACATTACCATGACTGAGAGCGATTTTCCTTTTGGTTTTGCCTTCTTTGATTTTACTCCGACAGAGAATCCGACTTTTAAAATTATTTCGGACACTTCTATTCATTTGATCTTGAAGGAATACAATACAGACAAAATCAAACTGAAAAAGGAAGAAACGATCTCCAAAAACATCCGGACAACTACCTACAGTTGCGAACAGGCTTTTCTCTTAAAACGCGAAGAAAACGCACCGAACATCCGGTATTATGCACCTCAGATTCTCGGGCAGATTGCTTATTACAATTACAAAGGTCAGAAAGTAAATGTGGGAGCAAACCTGGAAGACCTGCACACCGGCTATGCACAAAATGTTGCCGAAGTTGAAAATGAAATCCCAAGTCCGGAAATTACCCGGATAGCAGATTCGATTACACGCAATTTGCCCACAACCCTGGACAAGGTTCGTGCGATTTATTACTGGGTTCAGGATCATGTAAAATACATCGCTTTTGAAGAAGGAATGGGTGGATTTGTTCCGCGGCAACCCAATTTGGTTGTAGACAAGCGTTTCGGAGACTGTAAAGACATGGCCTCATTGATCTATTCGATGCTTAAAGCCGTAAACATTCCAAGCTATTTAACCTGGGTTGGATCTCGTGACCTACCCTTCAAATACAGTGAATTCCCCAGTGGAATGTGCGACAACCACATGATTACCACCTACAAGGAAGACGGGAAATACTATTTCCTGGATGCAACCAATTCTTTTCAGACAATGAATGCATCAACCGGTTTCATTCAGGGAAAAGAAGCACTTTTGCATATCAGCCCAACTAAATTTGAACTGACTGAAATTCCGGTTAAAGACGAACACTACTCCGCGATTTATGACTTTTCAAGCGTTAAAATTGACGGGAAGGATCTCATTGGAAAATCTTCAACCAAAATTGATGGATATTACCATACCTTGATCGGAAATTACGCGAAAGACCTGCTACCGAAAGACCTCAACAAGTTTTTGACAGGCATCAATCAACGTGGAAATAACTCTTTCGTTGTCACCAATGGAAGTATGCAAAACGTACTGAACAGAGACACAACCGGAATCTTGAATTTTGACTGGACCTGCAAAAATTATTGCACCAATTTGGACGATGCTATTTACATCAACATGATTATCGATAAAGATATCACCTATCAAAATGAATTAAAAGAAACGCGTATTTCACCCTTTGAACTGGATCATCAATCATTCGACCAATATGTAGTTGAACTGGAAATTCCTCAAAACTATACGGTAACTTATCTTCCGGCTTCCGTTTCCTTCCATTCCGAAATCGTTGATTTTGATGTGAAGTACCATCAAACAGGCTCCAAAATAATTATGAACATGGATGTTGCATTGAAATTCTTAATTCTGGAGCCAAGCCAGTTTGCCGAATGGAACAAATTCATTGCAGAAAAGAAAAAAGTAATCTCCGAAACCATTGAACTTAAACGTAAATAATAACATGAAACACTTTATCCTTGGAATACTGGCATTTGTTGCTACAAGTTATTCCATAGCCCAATCACCCGTTTACCTTAATTACGACTGGAAAAGTACTCCTGAAAAATTTGAAATAACGGATAAGGACAAGCTGGAAGATGAAATTATGCTTTTCGAAAAAAGAAGCATTGAATTCACGGAATACAACGATGGATTTTACCAGATGATCCTGGTGCACAGAATTCAATTGATCAATACCGATAATGGAATAGAAAACAACAACAAAGTATATATTTCCAACAAACCGGGATCAACCGTTTTAAAACAAAAAGCACGTGTCATCAAACCGGACGGGAAAATCATCAATCTGAAGGAATCGGATATCCAGGAATCGAAAAATGAAAACGGTGATGTGGAATACCGCTATTTTGCTTTGGAAGGCCTGGAAAAAGGAAGCTACATCGAGTACCTGCATTATATCAGTGAAGAACCGGTATTAAGCGGTTCTTCCATTTACATGCAAACGGATGTTGACAAAAAGAAAGTGGAATACGACATTATTTGTCCGAAGCACCTGGAGTTCAAATTCCACTCCATCAATGGAATGCCCGACTTTAAGAAGGACACTTTAAACGAAGACCTTAACAGAAATTTCATTGAAGCAACAAACATCGAAGGCTTAAAGGATGAGGAATCCAGTGCATACGATGCCGATTTAATGAAGTGTTATTACAAACTTCAGAAAAACACCTCCAACGGAAAGTCAAATTTCTATACCTACCTGGATGTTTCGAAAAATGTACATGCCAATCTTTTTGAAACACCATCTAAAAAGTCAGCCAAAAAAATCACCCTTTTGGTAGCAGATCTTGGAAAAGGAGATTTAGAATCCAGATTACGTGAATTAGAGTACAAATTGAAGTCCGAAATCGGTGTTACGGAAGAATACTTTGAAGGAATCAGCGACTTGGATAATATTCTCACGAAGAAAATCACCAATGAAACAGGAATGATCAAATTAATGATTGCCTGTCTGAAAGAATTAAAAGTGAAATTTGAAGTAGTTTTGACATCTGATCGGCAGCAGAATCCATTTCTGACAGATTATGAAGCTTATAATTTCCTGGATGAAACGATGATTTATATCAGTGAGATTCAAAAATATTGGTCGCCGGCATTGATCTCCAGAATCGGCTTCCCTCCTTTTGAATACATGTACAACAACGGTTTGTTTGTAGAAGAACGGATTGTAGGCGATCAGGCTTTCGGAGTTGGTAAAGTAAAATACATTTCGGGAACCAAAAGCGAAGAATCCATTGATGAAATCAATACAATCGTAACCTTTGATTCAGGACTCACCGAACCGACTATTCAGTTGGAACGAAAATTATCCGGATACAAGGCGATGTTTCCTCAATTCATTTTGGATTTTGTTCAGGATGAAGCTAAAAAAACGGAATTAAAAGAAGATGTTCTGTTGTACCTGGATGAAGATTCAAAACTTTCGGATGTATCTTTCCAAAATGACAACAGCAAAGCGGCCGGTAAAGAAACTTTCATTGCCACAGGAAAAATTTCGGGAACAAATTTCATTGAAAAAGCAGGAACAAAGACTCTTTTAAAAGTAGGAATGCTTATCGGACCGCAAGCTGAAATGTACAACAAAGAGCCTCGTAAATTAGCGGTTTCAACACAATTCACACGTCAATACGTAAGAAAAATCGTGATCAATATTCCGGAAGGTGTTACGGTGAAAAATCCGGAAATCCTCAATTCAAACATCGTGACAAACGATGAAAAAGCATTGCAATCAGGTTTTATTTCTTCTTACGAATTGAAGGGAAATCAACTGATTGTAACTATTAACGAATTCTACAATAAGGTAAATTATCCGGTTTCGGAGTATGAGATGTACGAAAAAATCATTAATGGTGCTGCAGATTTCAACAAACTGGTCCTTGTTTTAGAATAAGATTCAATCTGTTTACAACTTAATAAAAAAATCCCCGATCATTTTGGTTCGCTAATGATCGGGGATTTTTTATTTTTTACAATTGCTTGCAATCTGAGTCATTACTTTTGTAGCAATTTGCATTTCCTCCTCCGTCAATCCGCTTAATGCCGTTGCGCGGTTGTTCGGGATTACTTCATCCATGGCTTCCATGGCTTCCAGAGCTTTCTGAGTTACCAAAATATCCATTTTCCGACGATCTGTTTTATTGATCTTGCGTTTCAGGTATTTTGATTCCACCAGCAGGTTAATCATTCTGTTTACAGAAGCTGCGTCCTTAAACACCAATTCTGAAATTTCGTTTTGCTGAATCCCCGGGTTTTCAATCAAACACTTAATGACCAGCCATTGGTCAATGGTGATTTGATGCCCCAAAGATTTTAGCCGGGCTTGCGCGAACTGGCGGTAAGTTCGGATCGCCCTGTCGATCTTATAAAAAATAATCGAATCTAGTTTTTCCACTTGTAAAATGTTGTTGTAGTACATGATAAATTGAGTTATTATCAGGACGATGATTTTCAGCTATGAGTTGCATTACGTGGACAAAAACCATGAATTCTTTTAAACGCCTTGCTAAATGAGGCCAAATCCGCATATCCGAAAATGGAACTTATTTCAGTCCAGGTATAGGAATCCTCAACATGCAACTTCCTGGCTTTCTCCATTTTATTGTTCCTGAAATAGCTTGCAGGGCCGATCCCCATGTATGCTTTAAAACTTTTGTTCAATTTTGAAACTGAAAAACCAATCATACGCGCATGATTCGCTACGTCGAAATTTTCATGCGGATGTTCATTCATGTAAGTAATTAACTTCTCAATTGCCTTACAATCTTCCGGGTGCAAAATCTTATTCATAGTCAATAGATTACCTAAACAAAGGTAATGATTGATACATCAATTAATAAACCGCAATCACTTTATATTACCACTTGTCATTGATTCTGAACCGCTTACAAATTCGGGTAAAAACAGACAACAAAAATCCAGGCAAAAAAGATGATTTTTGGAGAAACAATCAAATACAAAAGGATATGATTCAATGGTTTTCACATCAAATTAGCGTTATCGATCTTTTCGCAATTTTCGGTAAAAAATAACTCAGGATATTTCTTCACAGTTAGGTTCCGTTCAGTTTTAACCCGGGATGAAAACGTTGTTTTAATCAGGGTACATGGAGATATAGAGTACGGTTAGGTAATATAAGTTGGAATGCTTCAGCATTTAACAAAGCAAAACGAACGAATACCAACCTGATGAAGAAAAACCGGCTGTATAGCTGAGTAAATTAAAGAGAAGAAGTCCCCCATTTCTAGCTAGTGGGGGCTTTTTTAGCGTTCCACAGATTCTATCGCTTCTTCGTCTAAAATAGTTTCCGAATTCGCTTTAAATGCGATCTTAATGAAAACATAGCGCAAAAGAATTAAGGCAATGATTGCCAATGCACCTGCTACAAAAAAAGGTGTTCCGTAAAAAATAGAATTTCTCTCTGCTAAAGGAACAGACTTGTAGAAAATCCACATCATAAATATCGGACCGGTCATTTCCGCTAAACTCATCAGTGAGGTAAAAATCCCCTGTAATTCTCCCTGTTCGTTATTTTTAGCCTGACTTGAAACCAGAGAGCGAATACTCGGATCCACGATCCCGGAAAAGGCATAGGGTAAAATAATTACATACATCATCCAACCGTATGGGATCAATCCGATTCCAAGAGTTACCAAACTCAAAATGACCAAACCGAGCGTTGCAGCACCCTTCTCCCCCATTTTTTTCACAATCGGTCCCGCCATTGCACCCTGGACCAACCCAAAACAAACTCCGACAACCGCTAAGGAAATTCCGACATCTTTAGTGTCCCAGCCGAAACGGGCAATTGTGTAATAATTCCAAACAGCGTGTACTGCCATGTTTGACAACAAAACGATGAATGTAACAACGAATAATCCTCTGTATTTCGGAAAATGGACGATCTGCTTAATCGCTCCAATCGGGTTTGCACGCTTAAGATCGAATTTTCTGCGATCTGTTGCAGGTAATGATTCTTTCAAAAAGATCAACCCATAAACGAAATTTGCCAGGGAAAGAAATGCAGCTACCATAAATGGAACCCGTAATCCAAATTCAGATGCGATTCCACCGATTGCAGGTCCAATGATAAATCCAACTCCAAAAGCAGCGCCGATCAATCCGAAATTTTGAGCTCTGTTCTTATCTGTGGAAATATCAGCAATGTAAGCTGCAGCAGTAGTGAAGCTCGCCCCAAACATTCCTGAAACCGCTCTACCAACTATTAACCAAGCCAAACTCGGAGCATAATACATGAAAACGTAATCTAAGCCCAAACCCAAAAGTGACATTAGGATAATGGGTCTGCGTCCGTAGCGATCACTCAAATTCCCTATCAACGGTGAAAACAAAAACTGCATCAAGGCATAGGTTGCCAACACCACACCGGAATATTTTGACGATTCATTAATAGTCAGATGTGTCGCATCTGCAATCAAACTCGGAAGAGATGGAATAATAATCCCCAATCCGATAGAATCGATACAAATGGTAATTAAAACAAAAATTAAGCCTTTGGTCTGTTTTTCACTCATGCGGCAAAATTAAGGATTCATTTTCTTTATGGAAAATCTGAATTTTAATTTTCGGTAAAATGTACCTGATGGAGTGTAAATGGAAGCTAATTGAAAATGAAGTCCCGATTTCTATCGGGATAAAAAGTTAAAAGGGAGAAGGAAAATTGACCAGTTAAATAAAGTATAAAAACCTTTTCAATTATACATTCTCAATTTTCAATTCATTAGTTAGCTTTACAGTATGAAACGGGAATTGGTAAAAACAGCAGATGGTTCAACAACAATCTATCTTCCTGAGTGGAACGAACATTATCATTCCAGTCATGGAGCATTGCAGGAGGCACAGCATGTTTTCATCAAGCATGGATTAAACCCGAAATCGGGAGACTATTTAACGATCTTCGAAATGGGTTTCGGAACCGGATTAAATGCATTATTAACTTATTTCGCTTCGGAAAAACGAAATCAATACATTCATTACA
>CAMPIU010000041.1 GCA_946886545.1 uncultured Flavobacteriales bacterium
TCACATTCACCGGAGCTAACGGAACAGCGCCTTATACCTTTACTTATAACATCAACGGTGGAGCCAATCAAACGGTAAGCAGCGGAGCCGGAACTACAGCTACTTTAACTGCGCCAACCGGAACCGCAGGAACATTTACTTATAATTTGGTAAGTGTGACAAGTGTGATGGGCTGTTCTCAGAACCAAACTGGCTCAACTATTATAACGGTAAATCCGCTTCCGACCGCAACGATTTCCGGAACGACAACCGTTTGCCAGAATGCTGTTGCACCAACAATTACATTTACCGGGGCTAACGGAACAGCTCCATATACTTTTACTTATAACATCAATGGCGGAGCCAATCAAACGGTAAGCAGCGGAGCAGGAACAACTGCAACTGTTGCAGCACCAACTGCAGCAAGCGGAACTTTCACTTACAATCTGATTAGTGTAGCAAGCAGTACAGCTTGTTCTCAAAACCAAACAGGTTCAGCTATTGTAACGGTAAATCCACTCCCAACAGCAAGTGTTTCTGGAACAACTTCATTATGTCAGAACGCTGTTGCACCAACAATCACATTCACAGGAGCAAACGGAACAGCACCTTATACCTTTACTTACAATATCAATGGTGGAGCGAATCAAACAGTAAGCAGCGGAGCAGGAACGACAGCAACTGTCGCTGCACCAACTGCAACTTCAGGAACATTTACATACAATTTGGTAAGCGTGACAAGTGTGATGGGCTGTTCTCAGAACCAAACAGGTTCAGCTATTATAACCATAAATCCGCTTCCGACCGCAACGATTTCCGGAACGACAACCGTTTGCCAGAATGCTGCTGCACCAACAATTACATTTACCGGGGCTAACGGAACAGCTCCGTATACCTTTACTTATAACATCAATGGCGGAGCCAATCAAACAGTAAGCAGCGGAGCTGGATCAACGGCAACAGTTAGCGTTCCTACGGGAACCACAGGAGTTTTTACATACAACTTAGTGAGTGTTTTGAGTTCGACGACTTGTTCTCAAAATCAAACCGGAAGTGCAACTGTAACGGTTAATCCAACGCCAACAATTACCGGAGTATTTACAGCTTGTGCCGGCTCAACGACACAACTGAGCGGAAGCGGAACTCCTGCAGCGGTAAGTCCTTGGACTTCATCAAATACTGCTGTTGCAACAATTTCTTCGACCGGGTTGGTAACAGGAGCAACGCCGGGGACAAGTACGATTACCTATACGAATTCTGCCGGTTGTTCAGTAACACAGGTTGTTACGATTACTTCCGGAGCTACGATTTCAGGAACTTTAGATGTCTGTATTGGCGCTACAACTCAATTAAGCGGAACAGGAACCCCCAATGCAACGAATCCATGGGTATCTTCCAACACGGCAGTTGCTACAGTTTCAAATACCGGATTGGTTACATCACTTGCGGCCGGGACAACAACAATTACTTATACGAATTCGAGTGGATGTTTGGATAATGAAGTAGTAACGGTGAATCCATTACCAACGCTAACAGGTTCTGACGTTTGTATCGGAGGTACTACTCAATTGACAGGTTCGGGAACTGCGAATGCAGCAAACCCATGGACTTCATCCAATACCGCCGTTGCCACCATTTCAAATACAGGTTTGCTCACAGGAGTATCTGTAGGTTCAACAACTATTACCTATACGAATTCCAATGGGTGTTCAAATACACTTACGCTGAATGTTGTCGGAAATCCTGCGCTTACCGGAACAATGATTGCTTGTATCGGCGCAACAACACAATTGTCTGCCACCGGAACTCCGAATGCAGTAAACCCTTGGACATCCTCAAATACAGGGGTTGCAACTGTTTCAAATACAGGATTGGTAACGGGAATTTCTGCGGGAACAACAACCATTACGTTTACCAATTCATCTTCTTGTCAGAGTACCGCTGTGGTTACCATTAATCCGCTTCCTACAATTACAGGAACTTTAAGTGTATGTGCAGGGTCATCAACTCAACTGAGTGGTTCAGCAACCGCCAGTACAACGACTCCGTGGACTTCTTCTAATACTGCAGTCGCTACCATTTCAAATACAGGATTAGTAACAGGTGTTTCTGCCGGAACGACAACAATTACTTATTCGAACAATAATGGTTGTTCTCAAACAGCAATAGTTACTGTAAATGCATTGCCAACAGCAACAATTTCAGGTGCGTCAACAATTTGTGCCGGATTAAATACAACATTCACTATTTCAGGAACACCAAATGCAACTGTTATCTATTCGAATGGATCCACGAACTCGAATGTGGTTTTGAATGCGACGGGAAATGCTACGATTAATACCGGAGTTTTAAATACTTCGACAACTTATACTTTGGTTTCTGCCCAATCGGCTGCTCCGGCTTCTTGTACTAATGCACTTACGGGTTCAATTACAATAACTGTAAATCCGAATCCGGTGATGAGTCCTGTTGCAAATACAGTTGTATGTCCCGGAGATAATGTGATTATTCCTGCATTTACTTCGAATCCTGTTGGGTCGACTTATACCTGGACAAATACCAATACGTCCATCGGACTTGGAACTAGCGGTGCGGGAGATATTCCTGCTTTTACAGCGGTAAATATGGGAACAACACCGATCAGTGGAACGATAACGGTAATTCCTACTTTAAATGGTTGTACAGGTTCAAGTGTTACTTTTACAATTGGAGTCAGTAATAACCCAACGGCAAATGCCGGGACTGATATCAGTTTGTGCATCAACTCCCTGACAGGAAATCAGATCGGATCCGCACCGGTTGCAGGAAATTCGTATTCATGGAATCCGACTACCGGTTTAAGTGATGCAAGCATTTCGAATCCGACTGTAAATACAGGAACTGCCGGAACAACTTCATATACTGTGACTGTTACCAATGCATTGGGTTGTCAATCAACAGATATGGTTTCCGTTACGATTAATCCATTACCACTTGTTTCTTTCACCAGCAGTGCGGTTGATGGTTGTGCTCCGGTTTCGATTTCTTTTACGAATACAAGCCCGAATTCCGTGAATTGTGTTTGGACTTTTGAAGACGGAGGAACTGAAGTTGGATGTGGAACTGTTTCCCAGCAATTCAATTCAGCCGGTACATTCGATGTTACACTTACAATTACGGATGGAAACGGGTGTTCGAATTCACTAACGAATACGGATATGATTACCATTTACCCTGAAGTGAATGCATCCTTCGGTGTGAATGTTTATGAGCAATCGATTTTGTATCCTGTATTTAATTTTAACAATACTTCAACTAACGCAACGTCCTATAGCTGGGAGTTCGGTGACGGAACTACATCCACTCAAACTAGTCCTACACATACTTATGAAAACGAGTCCGGAGTATATCATATTATTTTATATGCCTCCAATGCGGCCGGTTGTAATGACAGCGCAGTTGCAGTAGTTTCTGTAATTGATGAATTGATTTTCTACGTACCGAATGCCTTTACACCGGATGGTGACGAACACAATAATGTATTCTTCCCTGTATTTAGTTCGGGGTTTGATGGACAGAACTATACTTTGCTGATCTTTGACCGCTGGGGAGAAGTGTTATTTGAATCTCACAATGTAGATTTCGGCTGGGACGGAACCTATGCCGGGCAATTGTGTAAAGAAGGAGTTTACACTTGGAAGATCGTTATCAAGGAACGAAATAAAGACAAGCATCATGAATATGTGGGTCATGTGAATCTTTTGAAATGACAAATTGTTGTATAAAAAACGTAGGGGCGGAAAATTTTCCGCCCCTACGTTTTTTATTTCGATTGAATTGGGACAAGTTTTAACCTGCCATAGACAACAAAGGCAGAAATTACAGCTACTACAATATTAAATCCGATCTGAGAACTTTCTCCGCGACAGATATGAAAAATACTAGCAGTGATCATTAACAAAATGATTCCGATAGCTGCAATGGGTGTCAAAACAGGCTTGAATCGGAATAGGGGAGGGATCAGTAATCCCAAAGCGCCAAGCAGATCAATAATACCGATTAATTTGACAAACACCTGGGAAACTTCTCCTGTCCATGGCCACATCATTTTCAGTTGTTCAACAGGTTGAAACAATTTGACGATTCCGGCCCAGCTTAAACATAGAGAAAGAAGTATCTGTGCAATCCATAGTAAAATGTGTGTTGTTTTTTTCATTTGCATTCTGATTTCAATTTTTTTGATAAAAGTATATAGCTTTGCTATCCAAACGAAAGCACTTTCCTTTTGGATAGCACTATCCAGACTGGAAGTAATGCTAAAAAAGAGTTTATGCTAACAACAGGAGGATGTCCGAAGAATATTCTGTCGATCAAAGATGCGCTTGAAGCGGTGGAGGGCAGGTGGAAATTATTAATTCTCTTTGCTTTGTCTGCAGGTCCGAAAAGATTTAGAGAGTTGGGGAGAGAAGTGACGGGGATCACTGATAAAACATTATCCCGTGAATTAAAATTGTTGGAATCCAATAAACTGATCACAAGAGAAGTTTTCGATACTTTTCCGCCAACAGTGCAGTATACCATTACAGATCATGGGAAGTCACTGGAAAAGGTAATAGAAGAATTGCATTATTGGGGATTGGCTCACCGGAAAGAAGTTTTGGGTTAATTACGAATTTTATATAAAACACGTAGGGGGCGCGATTAATCGCGCCCCCTACGTGTTTATTGCTTTAGCGATTTCCTATTGGAAGATCACATTCATTTCTACACGTCTGTTTTTCTGACGGCCTTCCGGCGTTGCATTTGTTGCAATCGGTTTTGTTTGACCGTACCATTCTGCTTTCAAACGAGTTGCATCGACACCTTTACTAGCCAGGTATTTTTTAACCGCTTCAGCCCGGTCTTTAGAAAGTTTCATGTTTTTCTTAGGATCACCTTTGCTATCCGTGTGACCGGCAATCTGTAATTTCCATTCCGGTTTCTTGATCAACAAGGCTGCCAAGTCATCCAATGATTTGAATGAAGTTGCAAGAATAACTGCCTTACCTGACTGGAACTCTAAGTTCTCAAATGCAGTATTCAAAATCTCCTGCTCTTCTTTCTCGATCTTAGGACAACCACGGTTTTCAATGACACCCGGTATTGTAGGACAGTCATCATCTTTATCGTACAATCCGTCGCCATCTGTATCCGGCCAAGGACAACCCTCGTTTTCTTTCGAACCGTAAATAGTAGGACACTTATCCACATTGTCGAACAAACCATCATTATCAGTATCCGGACAACCTTGATTTGCCAATGGACCAGGGAGATCCGGACAAGCATCTTCAGAATCCTGTAGTCCATCACCATCCTTATCAGGACAACCGTTGAAAGCAGGTAAACCTTTAACTGTAGGACAACTGTCATTCGGATCAATAATTCCATCCTCATCCGTATCCGGACATCCTCTGTATGCTGCCAAACCTGCTAAGTCCGGACAAGCATCATCTTTATCAGGGATTTTATCACCATCACGATCAGGACAGCCTTGGAATTCCAATGGTCCAGGGATCTCAGGACATAAATCTTCCACATCCTTGATTCCATCACCGTCCGTATCCGGACAACCTTTGAACGACCAAACTCCAGGGATATCAACACATTCGTCTTTCTTGTCAGAAACTTTATCACCATCTCTATCATCCGGTTTCGTGTATAAAATCGGAAGACGGAGTCCAACATAGAACTCTGTTCCACGTACTTTTCCACGTGCGAGTAGTGAATTGAAATCCACTACACCAACAGTAATTGGTCCTAATCTTGATGCAATACCAGCTTTCCAACCGGAGTAATTATTTGCGGAGATAGGGACATACAATCCAAACCATGCATAATCAAAACTTGGAGTAATTGCAATCTGGTTAGGTGTTTTTACACGGGAAGGGTTTTTCTTACCGATTAGGTTGATATTACCAGTTGCATTAATGTAGAACCATTTCCAGATATGATAATCCAATTGAATATTCAATGCAGTAGGAGTGTTCATGTAATAGGTTTCGCCAACTCCATCGTTTGTATTCCAACCTGTATCATTGGTGATCAAACTATCTACGATTGAATCGAAGGAAGCAAAGGAATTTGCTTTATCAAAGATGCGTAAGTCAAGTGTAGTTGTATTGACAGAGAAATCACGGCTTCTACCTCCTTTTGTGAATTTCATACCACCAATATCCAAAACAGAGACTCCTGCACGCAACTCGTATTTATTCTCATTACGCATCCAAAGGTCGGTTTCACCATCCATATCATACTTGTATTGTTTGTATTTCGGGCGCCATTCGTAAACAACTCCTAGATCCAAACCAAATCCAATTTTTGATGCAGACTTGAAAAAACTATTCGCATTGAAATCTTTCATTTCATCATCCAGGTTGTCGGAATAACCATATTTGAAATTACCAACTAATGTAGTTGCGGTATCCTTGTTTAAAAGTTCATAATCCAATTCGTCCGTATATACATAGGCTGAAGCAAGACCTTGCAATAACTTGATTCGTCCTCCTGCTTTGAAGAAATGCTCGCCTTTATCCATGACTACCTGACCGTAATTTATGCCATACTCATTCCAGGCCATCATATTGGTGGTAACCAATTTGTCATTTAGTTGGAGATTCCAAAGTGATGCAAAGTCCAATCCTTCCTGGGCCAATTTTGCCAATTTCGGATCAATGTCATCGACGTTTGTGATCATCCTGCTTTTTGCAGAAAAGCCAACCGCAATTTTCGGGTTGATATGAAAGGCAAAATTTAAGATGTCTATCTGGTAATTCAGGTAGACACCGCGTGGTTTGATCCCGGATTGCTCGTAATTGTACAAATCAAAAATGGAACGCTCGTACAAAGTACTGTCAGGCTGCATCCACATAGTATCTTTTTTAAACGATTTCAACCACCATTTCGGCATGACATCTGTTTTAAAGTACTTCGCATTTTGCCATGCGCCAACATTTGCACTAGCCAGGTTTATGTCGACGATAAATCTTCCGTCCACAAAACTCGCTGGTTGCACGTCTAATCCCATAACTCCTGCATAATTACTGCTGTGTACACCCAAATAATTTTGTGAAAATGAGGTAATAGCAGTAATGCATGAAAAAGCTAAGAAAGTTAATTTACGTAACTGTTTCTTCATAAGTAGTCTTTTAATAGTTCAATGGATAACGAATTAAATAGCCATTTGCTTGCGAAACTAACAAAATCGTCCCATCTGTTTGCTTTTGGAATGCAATTTTATTGGAACCCTCGTAACTTTCTTTATTTAATTCGTTTCCACGTATAGTATAAATATAACAATTATTAGCAATCCCATCGATAATTCCAACAACAGTTTTGCCGTTAGGTAGTTTAATGATAGAAGCATCATCAATATTGGTAATGGTGGAGTTAAACTGGCCCAGGATCGTTCCTGTACTGGTTATTACATAAATCATATTTTGCTGATTTAAGAAGAAGAGTTGTTCATCTCCCAAATTTTGGGTATTGAGTATGGAAGACACATTTCCAACCAGCATAGCTTTATTCCCATTTTCAGTCAATCGGACAAATTGTTTTTTAACTAATCCCAATAAACTGATTGTACCATTTACTTTTACAAGATGCCATTCCCCTTCGTTTAAGTTTTGGGATCGGATGACCCGTTTTCTTTTGATCGAGATGCTTGACCAATTGGAATTGGTGCATATATGAGCAATCAGTTCACCTTTTTTTCCCTGAATAACCAGCTGAGCATCTTTTTGGAGAGTTCCGTTCACGCCGACCCGGAAGCTTTGTTTTCCATTAGTTCCATAACTTTGAACCTGTCCATCTGCAACAAAAGAAATGTAGTCCTTCCTATTCCAGTAATAAGGAAACAGATTGCTGCTCACCTCATTGCATGCAATTGGGAAGCCAGACAGGTTATTTCCTGCCCTGTCAAAACCATGGACAACTGTTTTGGTTGTCAGGAAGATTCCGTTTCCAATACAGACAGGTTTTCCAATAGGTTCAGCCTCTAAGTTTTTACTCCAAAGAATTTGTTTGCTTCCAATGAAGTAAAGTGTATTTGATTGAGTTATCGCAATCATGTTGTTTGATCCGGGAATTGGATTTAAAGAGCGCAGGTTGTCGTCTAAACGTAGGGGATTTAGTTTTGGAAGCTCTTTGGAATTCAATTCGGAATCGGAATCACCGTCATTTAAAAGCTGGACAGTACTGTGATTTGCACCGGTGAGCCGGCTCATAGTGATCTGTCTGTTTCGATCAAAATTGCGATAAGATACTTTTTGCGGACTGTTGTTGAATAACTTGAATTTCAATGTGGTTGATTGCTCCAGGGTTGCCCCGGTTTCATACGCACCGATTATTCGATTGATTGCTTGCTGTGAATTTGAAATAAGTACACTGTTATTGAAAATTTCCAGGTAGATTTTTTTATTCGAATGAAGGAAGGGAAAATAATATCCTTTTAAGGTAGCTTGCTTTTGTTTATCCGATAAATCGACCCGATCCAATTCATTGAGAATAGCCAGCGGGTCTTGTCCGGGTTTGTAATCTGTAATTAAACAGCTGTCGTTCTGGTAAGCTACAAGTGCCAAACCAAAATTCATCCATTCGGACATGATTGATTTATCCGGATACTTGGAAAGTAAATAATTTTTCTCGTAAAAAGTATAGGAATCGAAATCAGCCGGAATAAGTTCCTGGAATAACTCCTGATCATTGATTAATGGCAGTGCATTACTTCCCGAATGGGTAATGTATTTGGCGTTGTGACTTGAAATAAAGTAAGAATCTTCTATTTCATAAGTTTTGTCAGCTGTTTTGTATACAAGGGATAAACTGCTTTTCCGGTCTAAATATTTCCATGCAACAATGCTTTTTGGAGATGGCTGCCATTCCTGAAGGTATAGAAGCAGGAATTTTCCATGAAACTCACCTTTCCAGTTATTGGACAAGGACAGGTGCTTTTGTGTTGAAACAGTTGAAGATAAGGAGAGTTTTTCAATGTAACTTTTTACAATCTCACTGGTCCAGGGCTTGCTTCGTTCCAATAATACCAAATCCCGGGTAGTAGAAAAATAGAAATGTTGAATTCGTTCGGGTTGATTTAAAAGAATGGTAAAGAAACTGTTTTTTTGTAGAGATGACACAATGGGACTGTTGTAATCAATCTCATGAGAATTGTGAACTACTATAATTGTATCATCCTTTTGTGAAAATGTATTTTCGGGAGTAGGCGGTGCACTGGAACCTTCAACAAGTGTGAAACCTACGTAACTAATCCAACCAAGGGAAAAGACTACCAGAAAAATAACTATTGAACGATTGAGCATACTATTTAACTATTCATCAAAAATAACGCTTCATTTAGCGCGCTTTGCATCTTTCTGATGAAGTAGTTAACAGTTGAGTGTTTACTCTATGAATAGTGATAATTGTCCTTTTCCAAGAAGATTGAAACCAGGACGGTGGTGAATGCATGCTCCGTGAATTTCGATTGCTTTCCGGTGAGCTTTGGTTGGATAACCTTTGTTTATTCTCCAGTCATAGTGTGGAAATTCTTCGTGAAGCTGTTCCATATATTCGTCGCGGTAGGTCTTGGCTAAGATGGAAGCCGCTGCAATACTTTTATACTTTCCATCTCCTTTGATAATCGGAATGGAAGGGATTTCTCTGGAAAGCAGTGCTTTGTTTCCGTCAATGAGCAAGAGTTCAGGTCTAAGTTTTAAAGCCATCGCTGCCCGGTGCATACCTGTTAATGAGGCTTTTAGAATGTTGAGTTCAGTGATTTCATCGGTATGCAGAAATTGAACGGAGTATGCAAGTGCTTCCTTTTCAATTATCGGGCGTAATAAATTTCTGCTTTTTTCAGAAATCTGTTTAGAATCATTCAACAAATGATGAGAAAAACCTTTTGGAAGAATAACCGAGGCGCAAACTACCGGACCTGCAAGACAGCCTCTTCCGGCTTCATCACAACCCGCTTCCAGTTTCGTTTCATCAAAATGGTCTAATAATTGCATACTGCAAATGTTATTAAAATAATTGTATATTTATCACAAAACAACCTAAGAGGTTTTTTTTACGTCTACTTATAAACTGTTATTAGATTATGAAAAAGTTAGTAATGATATTCGTTTTGTCTTTGACAAGTTCTCTTGTCTTCAGTCAAAATTCTGCTTCAATTAGTGAAACTCAATTTAAAACAGGAAAATCCAGCGGAATTTATGAATTTTCAGTTCCGGAAGCAATCACTGCAGAAAAAGTTGAAGCTGTAAAAGGCTATTATAAAGATTATTACTCGGTTGCTTTCAATGAATCAACTGATGTTTTAAAAGTTACTTTATTGAAAAATGAAGAATTAAATCTAAATGTGGTTAACCGTTTATTGGTTGCTTTGGATTTGCGTACAATTTCTGTGGGAGGTGAAAACATGACTTTCCAGGATATGAAGGATAAATATTTGAAGTAGAAAATATAAGCAATAAAAAATCCCCTGACGATTTCGTCAGGGGATTTTTTTATGTCTGTTTTTGAACGATTACTTGACCAACTGAACTTTGATAATCTGGTCACCGGTGTTTAAAACTAACTGGTAATTACCTTTTGCCAATTGTCCTGTTTCAATTGTCCCGACTTTATTATTGATAGTGCTTTCCAATACTACGCGACCTGTGTTGTCAATTAATCGGATATGCCCGATCGTATGTTTTGTAGATTCTATTTTGATAAAATCGGTCATTGGATTCGGATAGACGCTTATACCGAACTGAGACAATTCACTGATTCCAAGTGAAGAGAAGTTTACCGTAACAGATTCAGTCATTTCACAAGCATTCGCATCGGTAATTGTTACGTTGTAAATGCCAGGAAGTAAGTTCGAAATCAAACTCGTTGTTCCGCCATTACTCCATAGATAGGAGTATGGAGCTGTTCCACCGCTTGGAGAAACTTCCGCACTGCCATCAGGACAATTAGAACACGTGCTGCTGATTGAAGATGAATTTGCAATGATTGGAGTCGGATCTGTCAAAGTATCTGAAATGCTCGTCACGCAGCCGCCGGCATCCACAACTGTTGCGGTGTATATTCCCGCAGGAGCAATCAATAGAGTAGAATCACCTGCAATATTCCAGCTTACAGTGTACGGAGCCTGACCATTTTGAATGTCGATCTCAATTTCTCCCGAATCACCGATACAGAGCGGATTTATAGAAGATAAAACACTTGCATCAGGGATAGATGTAGTGGTTATCTCAACAGAGTCGATGAATGAGCAATCTGCATTTGAAATCGTATAGGTATAAAAACCTGCATTCAGACCTCCAATAGTTAGGTTGGTGGACGAATCTTCCCATTCGACAGAATATCCGGGGTCCAATGACAGGGTTGCATCGCCGTTTGGAAGTTCACATGTGGAATTGGTGGAATTCGAAAGAACACCTCCAATCTCTCCGAAGCAAATGTCAAATTGAGGTCTGAGTACAAACGATTTCATAAAACTAGGACCAAAATTTTCAATTGGAGTAAAGTTTGGTCCATTTCCGGCCCATTGTACAAAAACCGTATTGTTTTGAAAAACAGAAGATGTTTGTGCAAGAGCGAGCGTGGAATCAAACTCGATCTGAATGATCCCGTATTTTCCCGGAGCAAGTGTTAAAGGTCCGCCGTGCATTGGAAGAATATATGTTCTGGCACTATCATCAATGTAAAGGAGGGTGTCGGTTGAGGCTAGAATTGTTGTTGGAACACCACTTGTTGTATTAAAGATGGCTGTTGCAAGTTTCTTTCCTGTATAACCCCGGTTGAAATGAACCTTTACTCCGGTTAAAGAAGTTGTGTTTTCAATATTGAATACCTGACCAAGGTATCCCGAACCGGTTCCGATTCCAAGCTGTCCCACAACGATTCCGTTGTCTCTTGCCATTTCAGTATCTGTGACTGTTATTGGAACTGCAGATTGAATTGTGTCGTTTACGGTGTTTTGATCTGTTTCTGTCGCTACCGGGAAGTACTTGAATGTATAAATTCCATCTGTAGTTGGTGTATAATTAGCTGTCATTGTAGCAGTAGCTCCGGAAGCTAATGTAGGGATGCTGCTGCTCGTTACAGTGGTTTCTAAAATTCCATCTTTAATTACCTGACAAGCCATAGCAACATTGGTACAGGTTTGTAGCCCGTTATTTCTGATAACAGCTTCCAATTTGAAATTTTGTGGAGTAGTCAATTGGTTGGCAGGAGCGATCGTGTACGGATTTTGAGTCGGTGTCATTGCCTCCAGATCAAAATTATTGATCACACGCAACTCGATATCATCAATGACTAAAATGAATTTGTCGTTGGAGTTATTTCGAAAACCGATGTACACAGTTTGACCTGTATATGCACCTAATGGAACGGCGTGATTTACCCAAGTGGGGCTTTCTGCGGCAGTTGAAAAAATAACAGTGGAGGCGCTTACCTGGTTTCCAAGAACTCCTGTTCCTCCGGTAGGTATATTTGGAAATGTCATGATACGAACTTCGTATCCATCCGGATATGCAGCGTCATAAGCGCGGGCATTCCACAATAGAGTAGTGTTTGGCTGGATTGTTTGAGGTGGAGTCCACATGAAATCATCTGCTGCTCCAACCGGAGAGTAGTAAGAAGTACTGAAAGCCACCGAATCAGCTACATTCATTCCGAAGTCCTCTCTGCGTTCCCATGCTTCATTCACATAGGCAACCTGAGCATCAGGGGTACGATTGTCAACATTTCTCAGTAAGAATCCGGGAGCGAACGTGTAGGTTCCGGCTCCTCCGGCTGTTGGTCCCGAAATACCATCGAAATCTTCGAGATAGTAGGTTTGAGAAAAGCTGGAAAAGCTCAAAAAAGAGACAATGAATAGGATATGTTTTTTCATAATAAAAAGTAATAGGC
>CAMPIU010000042.1 GCA_946886545.1 uncultured Flavobacteriales bacterium
CCATCTTGAAATGCTAAAAGCTGCAGATTTGATTTTCCTGGAGTATCGGGTTCACTACTATGAGCTTCTCATACCAAAACCAAGGAGAAGGTTGGTAAAAGATTTAATCAATTTGCATCAACTGCATTTGGATTAAAAAATAATCTTTTTAAGGTTAATTATTAATCTATTCACTTGTTTTAAATCAACTTTCTGCATAACTTAAAGTAAAAAACGAAACAAGTTATGCTGGTAAGAACATTTGGAAGCGCAGTATTTGGTATAGACGCAACCACTATTACGATTGAAGTAAACATTGCAAACGGAGTTAATTTCATGCTGGTAGGATTACCTGACAAAGCAGTTCAGGAAAGCCATCAGCGAATTAAGGCAGCTTTAAAAAACAATAACCTCAATTATCCGGGAAAAGAAATCACCGTCAATATGGCTCCGGCCGATATCCGGAAAGAAGGCTCAACCTTTGATCTTGCTATCGGAATTGGAATCTTGGCTGCTTCCGAGCAAATTTCCTCCGGCAAATTGGAAGATTACATGCTGCTTGGTGAATTATCTTTGGATGGAACACTTCAAATTATCAAAGGCGTTTTACCCATTGTGATGCAGGCAAAAAAAGATGGTTTCAAGGGAATTATTCTTCCCAGGCAAAATGAAGCAGAAGCTGCAATCGTTGAAGGCATAGATGTTTACGGAATGGAAAACATGCAGGAAGTCATCGATTTTTTGAATGAAACCAAAGTATTTACTCCCGCCAAATTTAATATCGAAGAAGAATTCAACCGGCAGCTTCATGAAAACGAAGTGGATTTCAGGGATGTAAAAGGTCAAAGTGCAATCAAAAGAGCCTTCGAAATTGCAGCAGCCGGCGGACACAACGTTATTCTGATCGGACCTCCCGGAGCAGGAAAATCGATGCTCGCCAAACGCTTACCGACCATCCTTCCTCCAATGAGTATTGAGGAGTCCTTGGAAACGACCAAAATTCATTCAGTTGCCGGAAAAATTGGAAAAAACACCGGTTTGGTAACCCAACGCCCCTTCCGGAAACCTCATCATACCATTTCGGATGTGGCACTCGTTGGCGGAGGTTCCTATCCACAGCCGGGAGAAATTTCACTGGCCCACAACGGAGTCCTGTTCCTGGACGAGCTTCCGGAATACAAACGACAAGTCCTGGAAGTCATGCGACATCATTTGGAAGACCGGACTGTTACAGTTTCCAGGGCACGCTTCTCCGTTGATTATCCAGCAGGATTTATGCTTGTTGCAGCAATGAATCCTTGTCCTTGCGGTTATTACAATCATCCTGAAAAAGAATGTGTCTGCGCACCGGGAACCGTTCAGCGGTATCTGAACAAAATATCAGGTCCGCTCTTAGACCGGATTGATCTGCATGTAGAAGTTACTCCGGTTTCTTTTGATGACCTGGCTTTTAGTGCTCCGACAGAAACCAGTGCTGAAATCCGGGAACGCGTTATTCAGGCCAGATTGATCCAGTTGAACAGGTACCAAAATTCTCAAACCCATTGCAACGCACAAATGCAGCGAAAGGAATTGACTGAGTTCTGTGAAATCTCTGCCGAAGGGAAAGAATTACTGAAACACGCAATGGACAGGCTGGGACTTTCAGCAAGGGCTTATGACCGTATTTTAAAAGTAGCCCGAACGATTGCTGATTTAAATGCGGCAAACCGGATTGAAACAGCTCATTTGTCGGAAGCTATCCAGTTGCGGAATCTGGATCGGGAAAATTGGGCAGGATAGCACTCATTGAAATAATCCTAATCTTTAACGAAATTCATAGTATAAGTTTCAGTCTCTGTTTGAATTTTCAAAAAATACATCCCGCTCTTCAGCTCGGAAACATCAATGCTATTTCCATCTAAATAAGCTCGAATAACCTTTCCGTCAAGTGATACTATAGACAAGGTTGATACCTGTAGATCATTGATATTCAAAATATGTAAGGTGTTTGAAGTTGGGTTCGGATAAAGCACAAAAGGAGCCGAACTTGTGTTTTCATCCGTTGAAAGCGTGTTTAAAGCCAGTTTAACCGCAGCATAAGCATTGATTTTCCCCATCCCCCATTTGGCATCACCCGGAGCAACGATATTCCCGGTATAATTATCTAGTCGGGCAGTGGTTTTAATGATATCTTTCACTTGCTGACTCGACAAATTCGGGTTTGCATCCAGAATCAGGGAAACAATACCGGTAACACAAGGTGTAGCCATGGATGTTCCCGAAAAGCGTGCAAAATCGTAAGTCTTGTTATTGAAAGTTATCGAAGCAACGGCGGAATATGCCGCATCAGTATAGGATGAAATAGAGGAAGCCACATTGACTCCCGGCGCAGCAATGTCCGGTTTCATCGTTTCATTATGCAATGGCCCGATACTCGTGAATGATGCAGCTGCTCCTCCAATCGTATTTCCGGAACCGCTTACATAACTTGATGTATAAGCAGCAACCGTTATCACACTGTTCGTACAGCCAGGCTCCCCGATTGCGTAAAACGAATCCCCGGTGATTCCGTTCGTTCCGTAAGTACTGAATGTTTGCCCGAAATTACCTGCACCATTTGTCAGTTCAGGAAGGTTCCAATAGTGAACGGTTCCATCAATAGCTGAGCCGGTAAGTACAATTCTGTTGTTGGCATTCAGGGAACGAATGCGAATCTGCATTCCGGGTTTTCCATTAAGCGGGTTAGCCGTTTCCGAAGAGACATTGAAAACAATCGTATCATTTCCGGCAACTAAAATGGAATCCAGGTATCCCGTAGTTGCTGTAGAATAATAAGGACTTGAAACCAGTAATGTTCCGAGATTATTGTAAACGGAGATCTTGTTGGAGAAATTATGTCCCTGTTCTCCCCATGCGGTAATGCATTCTCCCCACATATGCGGGTTGGCAGCATAGGAATAGAAACCAACCAATGAATTGAAGAAGTTATTGTTGAACGTTTTCTTGATATGGAAATTCGTTCCGTTATTATTTCCGGCAGCACCAACAAAAACAACATGATTTGTTTCGCTCAATTCATCTATTGCCTCGGAAAGCAAGGAGAAGCCATCCAAACTTCCCATTTGATTGTAATAAACTCCCCAACTCATATTGACAACCAATCGTTTTCCGGCTGCTTCTGCTTTATCTTTC
The DNA here is from genome assembly GCA_946886545.1 of uncultured Flavobacteriales bacterium. The sequence continues at coordinate 3,154 of CAMPIU010000042.1, forward strand.
ATCCAGACGAAGGCGTCAATTGCTGAAGCCTGATCAATGTAAAAGGTTGTAAACAAGTATTGAGATTCAAAGCCAAATCCGCGGTAAACAGATCCTGCACCGCTTCCTCCTGCAATTCCGGCAACATGAGAACCGTGGGTGTGATAACTGTAAATGTTTGACGTATCTGATTCTGCAGCGGCTAATTCTGATGGAGTATCATACTCCACACCATAATTTTGACCAACCGGAAGATTCCCGGTTTGCTTGTACTGATCCCAGGCCGCATAAACCCTCGATTGTGCCAGCAAAGTATCGTAAAACATCGGGTGACCATAATCAAATCCCCAATCTGTAACACCAATTAAAATGTCTTTTCCTGTAAAAGCACTTGGTAAATTGATTCCTTGCTGAACACTGTCTGCTCGTGTATCCTTTATTGCCTTATCAAGCTGAGGAATAATTTTGCCCGGAATCTCCAGGTAGGAATAGAACTGTGAAAAATCAACCTTATTCAATCTTTCCAGAGGAACTTTCATGGTGGTAATTTTGCCTACTGAACTACCCAAAAGAATATTATTTTCGGAAATGATATTCCAATTACAATTTGGAAGCCTTTTGCCGTAAAGCGAGACATACCAAATCCCGGAAATTTTGTAAACAGGAAAGGCATCTGTCACCTCTTTCGAAACACCTGTCTCGTTTTTAAACATCTTCGAATACTGCATCAATTTATCCCAACGCATTTGATTGCCTGTGCTTTGATTTTGTGCAAACAGAGAAGAGCTTGTAAAAGCGAGTGCAAGTAGTAATAAGTATTTCATAATTTTCATGTTAAAATTTGATATTAAGTCACCTGGTCACATTCCAAAAGCCAGTTTAACAAGTTCGTCGTGCTGAATTGATTTGTAAGATTCCAGAACTTTAGATTCCTTTTCGATAATTAAAATTCGCGAACAATATGTTATACAAAAATCGATATCATGCGAGGCAATAATCACCAATCGATTACTTTCTTTAGCAATGCTTCCCAACAAGGTCATCACTTCCTTCTTGGTTGGATAATCCAAAAAAGCAGTTGGCTCATCCAATAAAATGATCGGGGTTTCCTGGATCAATGCTTTTGCAATTCCGACCCGCTGCCGTTCGCCATCACTCAAAGTAGACGTCGATTGATTTAATAAGGATTCCAGGTGAAGTGTCCTGATGTATTTTTGGACAACCAACTTATCTTCCTGTGATAAACGACCTGTGAAATTGGTGTAGGAATGCCGACCTAATTCTAAGTACTCACTTACTCTCAAATAATCAAACCCTAAAAAGTGATTATCAACCAAAGTAATCATACGAGACCGTTCAGTCAGTTTCAAATCGTTCCAGTTTCTTGTCTCGATACTTACTTTTCCATTCAGAAACTTGCCTTGGATCAGTGAATCCATCAAAGTCGATTTACCTGAACCATTCGCTCCGATCAAAGCAACAAACTCGCCACGCTCCAGTTCCAATTCCGGAATTTCATACAAGGGTTGATCGTGTCCTATTTTGCAGTTTTCGAACTTAAGCATTCCGGATGTTTTTAAGTAACAGGAACAAGACGATCGGGGCCCCAAGCAAAGCGGTCAAACTATTGATAGGTAAAACTATGATCGGTTCAAAAATGCGGATCAGCAACACACATAAGACCATCACACTTGCCCCGATCAATCCGGAAGCCAAAAGCAAATGTCCATGCTGTGCCGTTTTATAGAACATGCGCACCAAATTGGGAACAATCAAACCCACGAATCCGATCGGGCCACAAAAGGCCGTCACCAATCCCGCCAATAATGAAACCACAAAAATGACTTTCCAGCGTGTTTGCTTGACCTTTACTCCTAATATAGCTGCCGGTTTTTCTCCGAGGATCAAGGCATTCAGTGCTTTTGTCAGTAAAAAGGCCAAACCGATCCCGATTAAAAAAAGTAGTGAGATCAATGGAATCTGATCAATATCAACCTGTTGTAAGGAACCCATTCCCCAGACAGAAAAGGCTTTGACACTATTCGCATCGGCCTTCATTAAAATGATATTCGTGATGGCAGAAACAAAAGTTCCCAACATCATTCCAACCAAAAGTAAAGAAACCATAGACCGGATCCTTGTAGCGATCAGCAGGATCAACAATCCAAAGACCAAAGCTCCAATGGTTGCGGAAATGGTTATTCCCAAATCCAGTATTTCCAATCCCAAAACGGAACTTCCCATAATGGTAAGAGCGACCATCAAATGTGAACCTGCCGTGAGACCTAAAATAGAAGGACCGGCAAGCGGATTGTTCAAGGTTGTCTGCAGTAATAATCCGGCTATTGAAAGTGCAAAACCGGCAATAATTGCAATAAAGACTTCCGGAATCCGGTAAATCAGAAAAAGCTGCCAGGCTTGCTCATCCGAAGTAGTCATAAATGAAAACCAGGCATCATCTCCATGCGGAAAACCGATCGTAACCAAAGTGATTACAATGAACAATACAAATGACAAAATGTGTTTTCTCCACATAAACTACTTCAACTGTTTGTAAAAATGCAGTTCTGCGTGCGTATCTCCTTTTGCGATATGCATGAAATCCTCCAGGAGCCAATGCGGATTTACAGGACTGTATTCCCAGTAATAATTGGGATCATGCATATAACTGTAAACCTTTCCCTCTTTCACGGTATGGAAATATTTAAACTTGGAATTTAATTCGAAGAGCTTGTTCAAACTCGGAGCTTCTGCGTTGATCCAAACATCACAAACTTGGTCGTCTCTGAAAATCTGCTCAAAGGATGGACTTACACTTGCCGTTCCAATCGTATTTTTATACAAGTAATCGAATCCGCCGTCCTTCATAATTCCCGCCATGAATGAACCACCGGCCGGAGCGTACCAAATGTCTCCCACTAAACTTCCGCAAATAACTTTCTTCTTATTTTGAATACTTTTCGCCTCTTCCTTTATCTTCAGATACGATTTGGCTACTTTATTGAAATAAGCTTCTGCCTCCTTATCCTTACAAACCAAAGCTCCGAAAACCTTGATCCATTCTGCCTTTCCTAGCGGATGTTTTTCTTCCCAATCGTAATTCGCAAGGCAAATCACATTTAATTGTGCGAATTTATCTTCATTCGGGAAAGGTTGCCCGAAACCACTGAATACGATCAACGGGATTTTTGTTTTTAAAACGGCTTCAGGGGTTAAGCCTGTTTCATAACTGGCTGTCAGCACCTTTCCTTCATTGATCCCTTTTAGCATCCGCTTATTCGAGATGTATTGTTGTTCTGTGGTGGCCTTAATCACATCTACGCTTCCTATTGCACTCAACATTCCAATAAAAGAGGTTGAAAGAGCAGCCATACTTTTAACCGGAACTTCAATAATTTTTGCGCCTTTCGGACGCTTTATTTTGGAATCGCGCGGAAAAAGAACATACCGGTTTTCGATTTTCAAACTTTTCGGATTTTTCACGATCAGTTCTTTGTATCCGGTTTTTTGTTCAATCGAAACCAATCTTGCATATTGAAAACCTTTGATCTCGTCCTTATCGCTTTCTGTCTTTTTTGTAGAACAAGAAAACAACAGGATTAATAGCGGTAAAATCAGTAATAACTTTTTCATTTGATTGGGCATTTGGATTGTTTCATTGCTTCAGCAAGCTGCTGATCATTGGATGTTCCTGAATTCAGATCATCCAGGATTCTATTAAAATCAACTTCATTTCTATTTTGAGACAACTTAAATGCAGCCTCCAACTCTTGGATTTCGAGACGGTAACCAACAATTTCCTCCAGATAGGAATCGATTAAATCTGCCGGCCATTGACTCATTCTAACCGTAGCGATCTGCAGTGACACACTGCTACCGGTTTGAATTTTATTCTCACGATTTGCTTCAAAGGAATCCACCAATTTTGATAAATGGTTCTTCAATTCCGGATTTGTCAAACGTTTTATTTCACCTGAAACATGAACGGCTTCATAATTATAAGTCGGAACATTGATATGTGTATAAACCGACGAAGAAACGTATCCGTGAGCTCCCAAAACGATCATTTTCCCATGGCTCACCTCCCGGATAGCCGAAACAATCAGATTTTCCTTTGCAACGTGAAACTCCAGGCAATTCCGGGAATCATTAAATTCACAGGTAAAAGGAATATGAACAAGAGCAGGAAATCCATCCGAACCATTTACGGCCAAAGAGCCAAAGGGATGCTGTTCTAAAAACACTAGAATCAACTCCTGATCTTTCACCTCAAAGTCCTTTGGAATATACATAAAGCAAATATACCATTTCGGAATCAACTGCCCTGTCATGGAATGAGATAATTGAACTAACTTTGTAAAAAACTGTTTCATGTTATTTTCAGATTATCCCATCTCCAAAGAAATTAAAGCTCAATTGGAAGTCCTGGGTTTTAAAAGACCTACGGATATTCAATTCAAAGCCATATCACCGATTCTAAACGGGGAGGATGTTTTTGGTATTGCACAAACCGGAACAGGAAAAACAGCAGCCTTTGCTATTCCGATCATTCACAAACTAAGCAGTTCGAAAGCAAGATCGAAAAGTCCTAGATGCATTGTCATGGCACCAACAAGAGAACTTGCCGAGCAGATCAAACAGGCATTTGAAAGTATTGCGGTAGGTTCAGACATCCGGATCACGGCAATTTTAGGTGGTTTGGAGCAAGACAAGCAGATCCAGGAATTAAAAAGGGGGACAGATGTCATTGTTGCAACTCCCGGGCGTGTCTTCGATTTGCGTTCTCAAGGCCATCTTTCACTGGATTCCATTCAATTTTTGGTCCTGGATGAAGCTGACCGGATGTTGGAACTGGGTTTTGCCCATGATATGAAAGCCATTCATAAACTTTCACCTCAACGAAATCGCCAGACCTTATTTTTCTCTGCTACCATTGATAAAAAAATCAAGGCTTTAGCTTACGATTTGGTTCGGGATGCCATTCGAATTCAAATTTCTCCGAAAGATCCTGTTGCAAAAAACATTGAACACGGATATATCAAAGTGGAAATGGATGATAAACGTTTTTTCCTGGAGAATATCATCAAGGAATACGAAACCTTGAAATACATTGTGTTTGTGCGTACCAAAGTGCGCTGCGAACGGGTTGTTGCAGCTATGGAACGGGTTGGTATTCATTCTGAAGCACTTCATGGTGACGTGGAGCAAAAAGAACGATTTAAAGTTTTGGAACGATTTAAATCAGGAGAAAATACTGTTCTAATCACAACAGATGTTGCCGCAAGGGGAATTGACATCCAGGGTGTAGATTACGTAATTAATTACGATTTGCCCGACCAACCGGAGCAGTATGTCCATCGGATCGGACGGACCGGACGCGGTGAACATAAAGGACAGGCACTTTCTTTTTGCAGTAAGGATGAAGAAAAAACCTTAGAAGAAATCGAATTGTATTTGGGATACGATATTGAAGAAATTGTCATCAGTAAAGGTGATTACTCTGCGATTTTAAGAGACACGGAAGACCTCACTTACGATTGGAAAAAACTCCTCGACGAAGCAAATGAAGAGGATGGAACAAATGATACTTGGTAATTACCAATAACTTTCATTCCTCAATAAATAAATTCTTTTCGGCTTTTGGATTTCTCAAAAATGTAACCTCAGAAAAAGACATAAAACAGGTCAAGAATGAATAGAGCGACTATTGCCCGACTTTAGAGCGACTATAAAGCGACTATAAAGCGACTATAGAGCGACTTTTGTTAAAGAATTAACAAACGGTTTTAGGGCCTTTCAGCAAGTTTTAGATTCAAAAACAAACATCATCTGTCTTGACTATTGTCTCTCAAAGTCTCTACCCACTGCACACAACCGTAAAGCGATTAAGAAAATCAATTCTCATTAACAAAAAAAAGACTGTCCAAACGGACAGTCCTCTTTTTACTTACGCTATATGTTAATTAGAAGAGACAATATCGTATTGGATATCAATTTGAGAAAGCTGTGCATCCATCTCATTCCAGGAATATAATTCTACATAAAGTCCGGTAGTCGAATCAAAAACCGTTACACGGCGATCTTTTTTCCGGTATGACTCATAAGATTTCGCATCAAATAATTGTCTTTGCGAACGAAGAACCATTTGATTGTCCGCAAAACGGTAAGATTGCGCCATCACATAATTTAATTTCGCCAGCTTACGCGTATCCTTTTCCAGTTCGATGCGCTCCTCCGTTGAAAAATTCACCTGGATCAATCGCTGGGTTACCGGCGCGCAATCAGCAAATTTTTCAACAAGAGTAACAGTGTTAGTTTGAGAGAATCCTACGAAGCTTAAACAAAGAAAAGCTAAAATGGTAAGTGTAGTTTTCATAGCAGTGTGTTTTAAGATGATCTCAATAATGATTTTCATTATTAACTATCTAAAAGCTATGAAATATTAAAGTAAGAATCAAATCTGTGCGAATCCTAACAATTCAACTCAATGAAACAAACCTAGTATTTACTGATACTTACAAAACATCATCGAAAACACGCAATTTATCACAAAAGCCATTTCAGTCATTATGCAAGCATAAATATTCGTTCAAAAGCTGATTTTGCTCATTTAGCTTCACCTATCAGAAAATATTTACTTCCCGCTCCAGGTTTACCCCAAATTTTGATTGAATATCCTCGACGATCAAAGTCGATAAGTCGTAAATTTCTTTCCCGCTTGCTCCTCCGTAATTAACTAAGACCAAAGCCTGTTTCTCATGAACACCGCAGTTCCCGATACGCTTCCCTTTCCAGCCTGCTTTTTCAATAAGCCAGCCGGCAGCCAGCTTCTCTTCTCCCGACTCCTGTGGATAATGAGGTGCATCCGGATAATTCTTCTGAATTTGCTCAAAAACCGCCTTCGAAACAAGTGGATTCTTGAAAAAACTCCCTGCATTACCAAGCACTTTCGGATCAGGAAGCTTACTTCTTCGAATATTCATCACAGCCTGACTTACAGTATCGACCGTGATTTCTTCAGCGCCCATGACTTCAATTTCAGATTGAATGGCACCGTATGTTGTGTTGATCTTTGGATTTTTTGATAATTCGTATGAAACAGAAACGATCACATATTGATTTTTCAATGCTCTTTTAAAAACACTTTCACGGTAACCGAACTGACATTGTTCTTTATTAAATGAATGCAATTCCAAGGATTCGATATGGAGCGCTTCCAATGAAACAAAGGTATCTTTAAGTTCCGCACCGTAAGCACCGATATTTTGCATCGGGCTGGCCCCTACACTTCCGGGGATCAAACTCATATTCTCAATTCCTCCCCATCCGCTCTCAACAGTATACCGCACGAAGGAATGCCATTCTACACCGGAACCAACTTTCAAAACGACACTTGTTTCGGTTTCATTCACAATTTCAATTCCAGATATTTCATTTTTAAGCACGAAAAACGGTAAATCCTTTGTAAACAAAACATTACTTCCTCCTCCAAGAATAAACAAGGGGGTTTCCTTGTCTCTGCTCTGCAATAAATCTTTCAATTCTGCTAAAGATGCAAAACGTCCGAATGACTTTGCTTTGACGTCAATCCCAAATGTATTGTAAGGTTTTAGAGAAATATTGTGTTCAATCATGGTGCAAAATTAACGAATTATAAAAAACGTAGGGGCGAAAAAATTTTCGCCCCTACGTTTCTAATTTTTAACCTGTTTGATATTTCAAAACTCTCCCACGCACTTAGTGCAGGTAAATCTCAAATGGCATTCTCATTTGAATTCCGGTATATGATTCCAATTTCATCAATCGCTTAGTCAAATCATCAATTACTTTCGGAACTGCATTTTGTTTGATCTTTAATGATTCCTGGTCTTTCTCTGACAATTGTTCCAAAAGCTCTTCAAACGGTTCTTCTTTCACTTTGGGATAGTACTGAACCTTTGCATTCTTGATCTTTGCTTCTTTAATTGCAAAAGCCAATGCATCATTCACTCCTCCAAGCTTGTCAACCAAACCGATTTTCAAAGCATCCGAACCTGTCCAAACTCTTCCTCGAGCAATTGTCTGAACCTGATCTGCCGTTAATCCTCTTCCGTCCGCAACACGTTTTTTAAATTGCGTATAGATTTGATCTACTTCCGTCTGGATCAGATTCATTTCTTCTGCAGTCAATCTTCTATTCATTGACAACACACTGTGTTTATTTGTTTGAACACGGTCAAAGGTTAGTCCCAACTTATTCTCCATAAAACCACCGGTGTATGGGATCACCCCGAAAACACCGATCGACCCCGTAATGGTTGTTGGTTCTGCAAAAATGGTTGAAGCAGGTGTAGAAATATAGTACCCACCCGATGCAGCAACATCGCCCATTGAAACAATCACCTTCTTTTTCTTGGTTGTCAATGAAACTTCTCTCCAGATCTCTTCAGATGCCAGGGCACTTCCCCCCGGACTATTCACTCTGAAAACAACTACTTTGATATTATTATCATTCCGAACCTCTCTGAAATATTTACAGATTTTGTTTGAGCTCATTTCGTCACCGTCAACTGTTATTCCCCCTTCTGCAACGATTACCGCAACATTTGCAGTTGAAATCTCACTGGTAAAAGCCAATTGTTTATTCTTAAATCCTTTTGTGGCATAATCTTCGAAAGTCATGATATTCTTCAAATTTTTCAATTTGGATTTTTTCAGGACAATTTCCTCCACTTCATCACGGTATTTCGAAGCATCGATCAGTTTCAATCTTACTGCATCATCTACACGCTGAATCTTTGCGTTTTCAGCAATATCATTTAATTGAGCAACTGTCACCTTCCGATCTGCTGCGATCTGCGAACGGATATCCGACCAAATAGAAGACATGTAGCGCTGTGTCTGCAAACGACTTGAATCACTCATATTCGTTCTGAAGTAAGGCTCTACGGCACTTTTAAAATCGTTGTTCGATCCGCGGATTACCTGCATCTCAATACCCAATTTATCAAAAGTATTTTTAAAGAACATCAATTCTCCTCCAAGACCGATAAATTCCATTGCAGAAGTAGAAAAACCATAGACTTCATCAGAAACAGAACTAATATAGTATTGCTTTTGAGTAATTACTTCACCATTCAAATAGGCAATCAAAAATTTCCCGGATTTTTTGAAATCCTTCAAAGCATCACGAATTTCCATCGCGGTAGCATATCCACAGCGAACATTCCCCAATTCCAGGTAAATACCCTTTACACGTTTATCTTCCTTGGCTTTTTCCAAACCGGTTAAAATATCAGCCAAACCAATTGATTTATCCATTGAAAAACTGGAAGCATTCAAAGTGGAAGAGCTTCTTTCCCCGATTGCTCCGCTCAGAGTCATGTGCAAAACACTGGAATCTTTTCCCTCTGGTTCATCACCAACAAGAGATCCGAAAACGATCAGCCAAAAAATCCATCCGAAAACGGACAAAATCATAGAGGCTATTAATGATGGCCAAAATATGCGCCAAAAAGAAATTTTAACTGTAGACATAGACATAACTTTGAAACAAATATACATTCAAAAAAAAAGTCATTTCATCTTTAATGATGTAAGTTATCTTTACCCCATCAAAAGGATAAATATTGATT
>CAMPIU010000043.1 GCA_946886545.1 uncultured Flavobacteriales bacterium
GATCAACGATAACAAGTATAATCTTATTTTTTTTAATTTGTTTCAATAAGTACAAGGAAAATATACCGGGGTCTTCTTTGGAGATCGTAAGATAGCTTTTGTTGATTGCATCGATTTATTCAGACGGAATATCTCTTTTCCGTAATTTCACGACTTAAAGAACTTGAAAACTGCCCTTTAACGGAAGAATAATTATAGTTAAACCAAGGTGAAGAGTTGAGATGCAGATTATTCAACGGAACGCTCAACTTATTTTTTGAACCGCAAAGAGAAGACTCATTATAGATTCATTATTCGCGCTAACCGGATGAATTTCACACGAATGAACACAGAAGGACATGGAAGTTTTATTCTTATCTATAGTGATGGACTTAATAGATTTACATTATCCAATAGGATAAAGGAGTTTTATTGCTTTATCATAACATAACTAACAGCACATCTGTGTTCCTCAGTGTCCGTCAGCGGGAAAAAATCCGCTGTTGGAAAAAATGATGGAAAAGAAGCTACTCCTCCCCTTTGCAGCAAGCATCCCGTTGCTTGTATCCGTTCGGATCGGCTTTCACTTCGTCGGCATCAAAGCCTAGTAATGAGATTTCTTTACGGATTTTATCGGGTGTGATTTTCTTCGTCCAGTAAATAACGGTTGTAGTTTGATCCGCTTCGTTGTAGGTCACTAACTGAATTCCTTTCACAAACACCAACTCTCCCTCCAGTTTCCCGCCGCAGGTTTCACAAATTTTGCAATGATTGCAGGTTGTAGGAGTTTTAATGGTGATTGTTTGCCGCTTAGGTTGTTTCTGTGCCAGAAGCAATTGACTTGTGAATAAGCATGCTATAAATAAGGCTATTTTAATCATAATCTATTCAATTCTTTATTGGATAAAAGTACGAAATTGCCATTTACCGGAAGAAAAATTGTCCTTTGGGAAAAGGATTGTGATCTACTTTTTCACTGAATGGTATGATAATGTTGTTCCTTTTGAAGAATTAAGTTGCCATACTGCATTTGGTTCCTGAGCTGCTTTTTTGTTTTCATTCATTCCGGTAAGCGAACTTTCTTTACTATCTGCTTTCAAAAGAGCTTTCGCTTGCTGAAAACTTTCTGCACCTCCGTAGTTTGATGCCGGTACAAGCTGAATGTCTGGCTCAGTGTCCAAACCTCTCAGGCTCTCGTAGGCGAAATCGGAACAAATTTGAAGCGCAACCTTAACACCATTGTACTCCCCAATAAATGGTTTTGTGCCATGTTCGAAGAGCGTTTCATCATCCCCTTTCCCCCGATCTCTTTCACCGTTCACAGACTCAAACATTTTATCATAAACCTCCATCGTTTGATTATAAAAAATCAAAGCTCTATTGAACAGTTTCTTAGCCTTAGCTTTCCCTTCTACACTCTCAATTTCTATGTCCCAATCAAATTTATAGTCATCTTTTACGGATTCCACTCCATACAAGGCCCTGTTTTCATCCGTTTCCTCAGCAGCTTTGTAGGAAGACACATACTTCAATAATTGGGTATGCTTGGCTTTCAGGTTTTCTACTTCCTCTTCCAGGTCTTCTCCCGAAATAATTTCGGAATAACCAATTGTTCCAGGAACCATCAGCAAATTAGGAGGCAGTGAAGAGGCAATTGATTGAAGCTGTGCAGAAACATACTCAAAATCTTCTTTATCCATAAAATGGCTGCTTTTATTTTGAGCCGCAAAGAAATATTCCGGAGCGGATAATATATATAGTTTGGAGGGATCATATCCTGAATCAATAATATCCAAAGCTTCTGAAATACAAGCTAAACGATCATCATACCTGTTGGCATATTGCCAATCCTTATCATGTGTGGGTGCCTGAATTGTAAATGCCTCAATTTCTGTCATTTCAGGATCAACCATAGAAGGATGATGGCCCAAAAGTTCTTTTACATATTCCACATTCCTCCGATCTGCCCATACAAAACCCCCAAACGGATTAATGACCCTGATGAAGTTAATACCTTCGTAGTACTTATCGTCTTTATCGGTATTTATGATACTATGTGACGGAAAAGAATACACAAACACTCCTTGAATTACTGCATTGGAAAGACTCGCGTTTGAATATGAGACCTGAGATTCAGGAAATTTATCATCTTGAAAATTAGCTGCTGACTTAGAATCGGCTGCCAGTTGTATGGCTTTTTCCCCCATTACATCCGCTTCCTGCTCCAACCCGATCTCATCATTAATATTCAAGCCGCCTTTCATCTGCAAAGTAGTTTTCACCCTTCCCTGCTTTTGCTGCACCACATGCCAGGCTTCATGAGCCAGGTGTTTCTCCTGCCCGGAAGAAATATGAATATCCGTTCCCTGTGCATAAGCATGAGCTTGCAACTGTGCCGGTTTGTCGGAATTGTAATGCACTTTCACATCATCCAGGGAATATCCGGATAGGTTTTCAATTCCTGATTTCAGATTATCGGGCAGTCCGGTGTTGTTTTCTTTTTTCTGAACGGGTACTTTTTGCTGCTGTGTATAATGATCTGCTATTTCCTGAAATTGCACCATTTTTTTTTCCTGAGGACTGTTATTGGCAGCAACTTGCAGCTTTGCCTGTATCATGCTTTCAGGTCGATTGTCCGGGAATTGAAAAGCAGAACTTTCCGCATGATCTTTTTGAAAACGACGTTTATCTTCGGATTGATTGTCAGTAGTTACCTTATTAGCGTGAGCATACATGCGACTGTGTTGTGAATAGTGTTCCGAAGATAATTATTCTGATCAATAAATCTGATTATTTATTGAATTCGATTTATTTCAGAAAGATCAAAAGAATGAGTTCAGGGTTTAATTGAACTGCGAAGAATAGGAGAGCGCAAAGAGAAGACTCATTATTAGGTGGTGAAGGAATTGATCTGAAGTAGATCTGCTAAGATCCTCGTTCGCCACCCGCCTTTATCCTCCCTAGCAGGGAGGAGTTGAATAAAAGTTCATCGCTTATTTGTGAGCATATACCGGGTCACTATTCTTTTGTGCCGGATTCCTCTTCATCTATCATTTTTTTATACCACTCGAAGCGGTTCATGCGCAAGAGAAAAAAAACAATTCCGGAGCCAATAATTGCCACGATAAACATATTGACCGCTATTGCCGAGCCGATTCCTGCCGTAGCCCAAAGCGCCGCTGATGTTGTTAATCCGTGTGTTTCATTTCCACTGCGGAAGATAAGCCCGGCACCTATGAACCCGATTCCCGTGGCAATAGCCGCAATGATCCGCGCAATGGCCGAAGTATCGTCGGTCAGGTGTTCTGCAATGGCAACGAAAATACAGGCTGCCACCGCAATGGCACCAAATGTTCGTACACCGGCAAACTTATTGTTCTGCTCTCTTTCAAATCCAACTAATCCTCCCAGTACAAGGGCCAAAATCAACTTTGCACTAATTATTAATTCATATTTGATATCCATAAAGCGAAACAGTTTTTATCTAAATTAAGGGTTATTCGCGTGAAAACGACTTCTATCCGAAGAAAACAAGAACTAGTGTGGATGCACTGCTGTTAAAACGGACCACAAAGAAGAGCCAGCACTGCTGGTGAAGACGGAGTGTAGTCTGAAAGACGTGACATGGAGGTAGGAGGTCGCGAAGTAAATGCTACTCAGTCTCCACCTTCGGTTCAGCTTTTTTCTTTTCTCCGGCGTAAGCATATTGGGAGAGGAACTTGAGATCCTCTTTTTAATTAAATAACTTTGCCAACATGAAATACCTGCTTTTGATCTTATTGACCGCCTCTTTCGTTGCAAGCTGCTCGGATTGGGTTCCTGAGGCCGACAAAAACGAACGTGAGGAATATGAAAAGCTGCAGGCGCTCCAAAAAAGCGGATGCATTTTCTCCAACCCGGATAGTTCTGTTGCCGGCATTCGTCTGTGGGATGCTACAAGCGCAATGCGCGTGTTGGGGAAACAAATCAAACTGACAGGCGACTCCACTCACCTCTTCTACTCCGATAACAAGAAACAAGTGCTCGCATTAACAGTTTATGCGGGGAGCTATGCGAACCAAGTAAGCGTTTTTAGGGTTTCGTATTCTCCGGACTCCAAACAAAACTACCGGAAAATGGAAACCTCGGACTTTGTAACTGAAAAGGGAATCCGATTGGGGATCAGCAAAGCAGAACTAACCGGAAAGCTGGGATCGTGCTATATAGTGAAAGACAGCACAGCAAATACTATCACAATCAATTACCGTATAGCGAAAGATTTGTATTATGCCATGTATCAATTCAGTAACAACATATTGACATCGATAGCTTTTGGGTATGAGTATCCGTGAGGGCTTTGATCTGAAGTAAATGGTTAAGATCCTCAAAGCCACCCTCCTTTATCTTTCCCTTCGGTCTTCGAAAGCAGTGCTTTCCCTTCTCAAGGGAGGAAGAACTTGAAATCCTCTGCCACCCTTCTCGATCCTCCCTCGCAGGGAGAGGACTTGAGATCTGTTTCAGCGGAAAATGAGAAAAACAAAAAAGAGCGTCACTCATGCAACGCTCTTTTCTTTGGTGGAGGAAAATCCGATTAGTTGTTATACAAAACTATTTTCTTCACAATAGCTGATCCGTTTTCGAACTGAACGCGGGTCAAATAGGTTCCGTTCATTAAACCTGACAAGTTTTCAGTGACCAAAGTCGAACCTTCGCTTAAATTAACTTTATCGGAAAGTACAATATTCCCCATAAGATCAATAATACTTACAGTCGCTGCTTCGCTTTTCGAAACATTGTTTATTTGAATTGTCAGGTGATCACTTGCCGGAACGGGATATAAATCTACCGTAACGCCATTTACCCCAACCGCTACCTCATCGATACCTGCAGGTTCATCCAGGGTAGTTAGGGTTGTATTGGTGGTGATCGGCGCATTGTAATCGAAATAAATATTCGCCGTGTTGGTGAATTCCGTTCCAACCGGATTTGTTGTCTTACGCTCGATACTGTAATGCACCAATGCAGAACTCAAGGCATCACCGTATTGGCTTTTCCACGGTAAATGGATATTTGCAAAAGTGAAAGTCACCAATCCTGTTTCGCTCATCGTGGTAGAGTATTCATAATCCGAATAACCCGGTTTGAAGGTTGTCCAGTCAAAATCGGCATCCAACTGATCGGTAACCACAATGTTCTGTGCAAAATAAGTTCCTTCATTCTGGAAATGGATCGTGTAGTCAAATTCTTTTGTTTCCATCGGAACCAATCCGGCTGCTCCGGTACCACTCGGAGATACTTCCTTGTAATTCGGGTCATAAGAACCAATTACCGTTGTCTGGTAAGCATTCACATTATTCCAGGGAGAATTATCCAATAACCAGTTCGTTGCAATGGGCGCCATACTTGCAACCGTGTCACCGAAATTAACTGTGGTTCCCAATGGAGTATTTGTAGGTGTATTGTAGTTTACGATCATCACATGTGTGGCATTCGGATTCAATGAAGGAAAACCGGATTGTACGCTGTATGTATTCGGATACAAAACAGTGTTTAATTGCACAAAGCCCGGTGATGTTGCACCTGAATAAGACAATTGACCGTCATGCTCATAACCCAATTGGATTCCTGATTCGGTAATTGTTCCTTCATTTTTCACGATCACTTTTTGCTGGTAAGCATTCCCCGGAACCGGAGGAATAGTTGAATTTACCGTTACAATTTTCAAATCATGTAACGGATTGACAGCATTTGAGAAATCCACTACTGTATTACAACCTGAAGCAGCAACTACGCTCACCGAATTATTATTACTTTGACAAGCCGACAAAGGATAATATTGGTTCACTTGTTCGGAAATGGTATAGGTTCCGGTTGGTACCTGGAAGCTATAATGTCCGTTTGCATCTGTAAATGTGTAACCGAAACCTGAACAATGGATCATGATGTTCTCTACTCCATTTTCACCGGAATCATGAACACAATCCGCATTCGCATCTACATAAACATCTCCTTCGATCGTACAGTAGCAGCTTTGGCTGGTATTCGCATTGTTTATCCAGAAATGGGCGGAACTGTTACATCCATTCATATCCGTCACAGTCACAGAATAGTCATCCACTCCCAAACCGGTTGCGTTGGGTGTAGTCGTTCCATTAGAATAACTATAAGAATACGGAGCCGTTCCTCCACTTGCGATTGCATTTGCAGATCCGTCCGTATTGTAGATACAAGTTGCATTTACTGTTGCTACACCCAAACTAACAGGAGAAATTGCACTTAGTGTTTTCGATTTTGTAACCGAACAACCCAACGCATCTGTAATAGTACAAGTATAAGTTCCCAATGGGACACCACTGATTGAACTGGTGGTTGCAGCGTTACTCCACAGATAAGAGAAGGGTGCGTTCGTTCCTGAAACAACTGCTACTGCTGTTCCGGTTGTAGCCGGACAAATAACAGTGGAAGCATTGATCGAAGCATCGATCACACTGACTGGGGCTACAACTACTGCTCCGTTTCGGATACAACCAACTGCGTCCGTTACTTGAAAAGCATAAGTTCCCGGGGCAACATTGGAGATCGTAGGACCGGTAACCGATGGATTTGAAACCCAGAAATAAGTATAGGGCGCCGTACCTCCTGTTGGAGATAAGGTAGCTGAACCAGTTGCAGAAGTACATTGGCTCGGCGTGCTGGTATATGTAACGGTTATCGGCGTGCTGGTTCCCACAAAAACAAATGTTTCTCCGGTACAACCATTTGCATCTGTTGCAATTACCTGGTAAAAGGCACCTCCGGGCAAATTGGTTGCCGTACTCCCGGTTTGACCGTTGCTCCAGGAATAAGTATACGGATTGACACCGCCGGATCCAAATGCAATAGCACTTCCATTCGGTTGAAGGCAGGTAGCATTCGTAATGGTTTTATTAACTGTGATCACAGGGTTCTGTAGTACACTTGCACCCAGGTAATTCGAATGACAACCTTGAGCATCCGTGATTGTTACAGGATAATATCCCTGGCTCAATCCTGTGATTGAAGAAGTTGTTGCCCCATTACCCCATAGATAGGAATATGGAGCAATACCACCGGAAGCAACTGCTGCTGCCGTTCCATTGGTGCAACTTGCAGGTGTTGTATTGATGGAAGCGGTAACATTCGATAATTGCATAACGACGATATTTGTATCTTCGATGTGCAATACACAACCTGTAGTCTGATCCAGTATATCCCCATCATAAGTTCCGACTGGAACAGTTATATTATTCCCGGTATAAGGAGTCATAGTTTGGGCATTTGTCCAGGTATATGTAAATGGTCCGGTTGTTCCGCTCGCCTGAACAGCATTAATCGTTCCCATCGTAGCCGGACAGGTAGGAGAAGTTACGTTTATATCAAAAACAAATGAAGGCGTGTAACTGTTTTGTGTAATTGCGTACAAGCCTCCACCGACTGCCTGACAATAGAGATAACCATCGGGTGACATTCCGAAATTCGTCAGTTGGTCCGTTGCGGAATTTACATTCGCGTGAACAACTGTTGTTCCGTTCACATAATACGTGTAGGTAATCGGAAGGGGAATTCCGGTGGTGGTAATTGTGTAAATCCCGTCATTATTACAGGGTGTTTGTGTTACTACTCCCGTTGCCGTTTGACCGATGGCGGCCCCGGCAATACCCAAGAGGAAAAAGATGGAGAGGACGATATTTTTCATACAGTAATTTTTAATTGATTTGTATATAGACTACTTATCAAGAAATAAGTTGCATTCAGATTCAACGAGATGTTTATTGAATAGGTTGGGTTTATAACAGATTGATAATGAGAGGTATTCACCACCCTCCTTTATCCTCCTTTTTTCTATCAATTATTGTTCTCTTTTCACGACAAAACCCGGACAAACTGCCCTGATGAAATTCTTCGATACGTTTAATCCCTACTTTGCTTCCATACTAAAACTTCAAAACTATGTTAAAGAGAACTTCATTACTTGGCTTCATTTTGCTGATGAAAGCCGGAAGCCTTTTCGGGCAGGCCAGTCCTTACGGAACAGGATCGATTTTCAACCAGGTATTGGGCAACCTGCAGGACAACTCGGTGATTTTCGAGTCGAATACCGGTTTGGGGAACAATGGTTTTTTCCCGGATCCTTCAGCCATCCTTCCGAATGCAGGCTTCGATATTTATGTACCTGCAAGCTATGATGGTTCCGAGCCTTACGGATTGATTACGTATATCTCTTCTACAAACGACGGTGGAATAAAACCGGAATGGATTCCCGTGCTGGAATCACACAAACTGATCTGGGTTGCCGGTGATAACCTCGGGAATTCCCAACAACTCGACATTCGTTTGGGTACTGCATGGGCAGCAGTTTACCGGATGAAAGAACTCTTTAATATCGACACCAACCGCATTTATACCTCCGGTCAGTCGGGCGGTGCAAGAATGGCACAAACGCTGGCTTATATTTATCCCGAATGGATCAAGGGAACGGTACCGATTTGCGGATCCTCCTACCCTACGGAAGTAGCACAAGATTATGAAACACAAGATCCCGACGGACACTATGAAGTCATTTTTGACTTTTACCAAAGTGAGATAGACTACATCAAAGGATTCGGTCAGCGTTTCGGGATCATGACCTCGTTTAATGATTACCGTGAAGGAGATATCATGAATATCTATTACAATGGCTTCGAACAGAACGGTTTTGAGGGCAAATTCCTGGAAACAGCCGGAAATCATTGTGCCACAACTACCCAACACTTCCGGGACGCCATCAACTTCGTTGAACACCCCGAGGTGATGATACAGAAAGACGATTTTACGAATGTACAACCCGAAACAGGAACAGATTATTTCAAAGCCGGAGCAACAGTTTCCGGTGGTTTATGCGTGCTGGACGCTGATCCTGCAAGCGGTGATTCTTCTGCTTACCTCAAAACTACTTCCGGATTTAAATGGAATAATCCCTACGGAACAATCCTCTCAGCAAACACCGGCTGGACAGGATCCGCAGGTAACGATCCAATCCGTTTGGGATGCTGGGAATACAGCAGTGATTCGGCCTATTGCATCAACAACGGATTCAACCAAACGGGAGAAGAAAAAGGATTGGTTGTGGCACTTTTCAGAACAGGTTCCACTACCCATGCTGCAATCATTGCCTCAAAACAGGGAGTCACGGACACACTTTTCTCCGGACAATTTTCCGATTGGGACGGAAGTACTCCGCTTCGCGTAAAATGGCATTTATGGGATGCCGAATGGCGTGTTGAATTCGGTAAACATTTTGCCTCCTCCGGCGTAATGAACTCGCAGATCCGCTTACTGGATGATCAGCGCGCTGTGCGAATTCGCTGGTCGGAAATGAACGGCAATACTGGTTATTGGAATGCAGCGGATTGGTCAAACGGAGCTTATTTTATGGCAAGTACTCAAAAATCGGATTCCACCAATGCAAACATCAGCCTGGACGACCTGGAAATCCGTTCCGGAAATGACTCGGTATACATTGATCCGGTAGCGGAGGTGAGTATTGTTCAGGATCAGCATACACTTGTTGCCACAGCAGGATTTGCCAATTATCAATGGTCGCTGAACGGTCAGCCGGTAGCCGAAGGTCCGGACAACATACTCACGAATGTAGCGGAAGGAACGTATACTGTTGTAGCGGAAAATAACTGGTCGTGTTCAACAGGCTCCAATTCAGTAATTATCAGTTTTGCTGGCTTGAAGGATTTCCAACAGGGAGTTTTCAGTACTTACCCGAACCCGGTTTCCGGTTCCCTTACAATTAAATCCTCCGACGAACTGTCGCATGCTTACCGATTGTACAGTGTCAGCGGAATGATCCTTCATGAAGGCACATTCGAAACAATTACCCTTGTGGAGACAGAGCACCTGGTGGCGGGAATTTACCTGCTTAGAATAGACGAAGGTGAAGCGAAACTGATCGTAAAGGAATAAATACGAAATGTAATTCAATGAAAGAGGCTGTCTAAAAGTTAGGCAGCTTCTTTTTGATTAAAAATCCATGTTTTGAGATCTGCAAAGCCATAGCCACCCTAGCCACCCCCTCTCAATCTCCCCTCAAGGGGAGAAGAACTTGAGATCCTCTTTACTTTTCCAGCAATAAGTACTTCTACTCTAAAGATAGGAGGGGATTCAATTCCCCCTTTGAAGGGGGATAAAGGGGGATGGCTAGCGTGGGCGCCCTCCAAGCCATGCGGCTGCCACCCTCCTCAATCCTCCCTCGCAGGGAGGAGGACTTTAATCCTCCTTTCCTTCTTAAGATCCGCTTCCTCCCTCACATTTCCCCGATGAAAACTTGTCATTTAATGAACATTTATTACTTTGGTAAACAATTAAATACCACTATGACAACAAACACTCCCCCAACTCCGGATTCGGTTCCGCCGAATACGACTGAAGTATTGCAGCAAACATTACTGGCCGGATTCGTTTTTAACGTAAACCTGCTCATGCAGCAAATGGTTGCCAATCAGCATTCTTTACAGCAAATACTGGCCGCGTCAACAGCAAAAGCCGTATCTGAAATTACCAATCCGAAAAGCACGAACGATGCTGCGGTCATTCAGAACGTGGACATTGTGCTTAAAGCGATCCAGGAATCTTCTTCGGGTTATATCAACATGATCCGGCAACTGGCCGTTGAAGCGGAAAATGCTATCAAAATGGTCAACAACAATTAACAGTTTATTTTATTCACTATTCAAATCACTTTTCATTATGGCAGATATCGTCAATCCTCAGATTACTGATGCAGTAACTCAATCCAACGTAAAAGTACTGGCAGAAGCTCCGGCAATGGCCATGGGTACTCTTTATCAAACTATGGCGCATAGTTTAGGAATTTTGATGGAAAACGCAGTGACAGCACAGCAAAACATGAACATCATCGGGCAGGCAACCACTACCCAGGGAGTAACACAGATTTATTCGGTAGATACCGCGTCTACCGGAATGGCTACCAAGGATATTTTGGACAGCAAGTAATATATTCCAGACAAGAGTTTTCTTAAAACAGAAGAGCCCGGATATTTATTTCCGGGCTTTTCTTTTCAGGATGGTTTGTATTTATTTAACCGGCATCTCTTTATTGATTATTTCAAGCGCTTTCTCATCAGCATCTTCTGATTTTACTTCAATATCCGGAGACACCCCAACTTTGTCCAGGCGAACACCGTCGTTGGTGTAGAAATCTCCTACAGGCAGAAACAGCATATACTTTCCTTCCAGATAAAACGGAGATGCCGAAAGCATGGCACCGGCAGTTCTTTCGCCTATAATGGTTGCTTTTTTACCGCTTTTAAGCACATAGACCAGCGGTTCACAGGTGCTCGCTGTTCTTCCATTCGTCAAAACGTAGATCTTTCCGGTGAACACCGGGTTAGCCGGCTTTCTGAATATGAGTTTGACTCCGGGTGACCTTTTTAACTCATTGCCGAATTCTTCGGTGCTTTTGGGCTGAAGTTCAGGTAATGTGCTGAATAATTCGGGTTGATAGCCTGAATAGGCTAATTTATTCGTTGGAAAATAACCCACTTCCATATCTTCCGTAGTAATGTATTTTGCCAGTGCAAAAGCGGCACCAACACCCCCGCCTCCATTATTCCGCAGATCTATTATGAGATTTTTGTATGCTTTATTTGCGACGATTCCCGGTAAGACTGCAATTAATTCTTCAGTTGACGTGCTAAAGTTCTTAATTTGAAGATAGGCAGTAGAGTCATTTTTTTCTTCAAAAACAACTGACTTATTGGTGCTTACCGGCTCTTCATCATCCGAGTTTGTTGTCGCTTCATCTTCCGAAATCAATAAATTTAAATGGGTGAATGGAAGTTTTGGTGTGAGCATATTGAAACCGAAAAACAGTTCAATATCGTCATGAGCCTTCTTAGCCAGGCTTTCAAATTTTTTCTCGAACTTTTTCCATTCTTTCGTTTGCAGAACATTCTTTGAATAAATATTGTCACGAATTGTTTTCAATAGTTTTGGGTAGAGCCCGCTATAGTTCATCCTGTCTTCTGTAGAATTCATTCCCTGTACAGTTCCCGCGGAGGTTCCGTCAGCCTTTAGCAAGACTCCGCTTAGTATTCCTTTGAGCGGATCTGAAGGGTCATTTTTCACAGTTCCTTTAAACGTTAATCTTCCGAACACCGGAATGCTTGCTTCCCCGAATAAACTGTCGGATTTCTGTTCGCCTTTAATGCGTATGATGGTCCCTTTTTTTGGCAACTTGCCTGCCAGTCTTCCCAGTCTTGCCTTAACCCCTCCCATTATACGGATATCGGCATTTTTGGGAGAAGTTATTGTGAATTGATTTTTGGCTGTATGTACATCTAAAAAAGTAGAGATTACGGTGCCACCTCCAAAATCTATTTCACTTTTAAAATGTGAAGGATTGTTTTGGGCAAAAGAGGCATTAAAAAGAAAAAGCAGTACGAAATTCAAAACGATAAATTTCATTGTTGTGTTGTTGTACATAAGTTTATAGGATTTAAATACGTCCTCAAAGAAAATGCGAAATCCTTTGGCATTTCTTAAAATGTGATGAAATAACTAGCTTTTTTGACGAGATAACTAATTGAGAATGGAAAATGGAGAATGAAAAAATTGAAAAGTCTAAATGATGGTTAACTTTTCGATTTTCGTGACAAGTTATAGATGTTATTTTCCTTTTAAATTCTCAATTTTCAATTCTAAATTCCTTTATCTGTTTATAATC
>CAMPIU010000044.1 GCA_946886545.1 uncultured Flavobacteriales bacterium
GGGTAATAAAACAAACTCATCTGTGCGTTTGACATAGTCCCCTATAAGCCGTTCATTGATCACTCCGTCTCTGTCGAGAAAGAGTGTCCAGGATTGATCAACATGCCAATTCTTCATGAAGATTTTAGATTTCTGTTTCTATCAAATAATGATTTCGGCCTGAAGAATTTCTCCCCACTAATTCAGCTAAAAATCCGGCTAAAAAGAATTGAACTCCCATGATCATAGCAGTTATTCCGATAAAGAATTCTGTGCGATCAGCCAATTTAATTGCTGTAGAATGAACAAATAATTTGTCAATTGTCAGGTAAGCCGCAATTCCGAATCCGATGATGAACAATAATGATCCCATTGCACCAAAAAAATGCATGGGTTTTTTACCGAACTTGCCCATAAAAACAACGGTCATCAGATCAAGCGGACCATTCAGAAAGCGATTCAGTCCGAACTTGGTGGTTCCGTATTTTCGCGCCTGGTGGATCACTACTTTTTCCCCGATTTTATTGAATCCGGCAAACTTAGCCAAAGGCGGAATATAGCGGTGCATATCACCGTAAAGTTCAATACTCTTCACTACCGCATTTTTATAGGCTTTTAACCCACAGTTGAAATCATGCAAATGTATTCCGGTCATACGGCGGGCTGCCCAGTTGTATAGTTTTGTAGGAATCGTTTTTGTTACCGGGTCATACCGTTTTTTCTTCCAACCTGAAACCACATCATAGTCTTCGATGGCGATCATCCGGTGTAATTCCGGAAGCTCATCGGGAGAATCCTGCAGATCGGCATCCATCGTTACAACTACTTTACCCTTAGCTGCCTGGAAACCGGTATGTAGTGCTGCAGATTTACCGTAGTTGCGTTGAAATTTAATTCCCCGAACATTCGAATCCGCTAATTTCAATGATTCGATGACTTTCCAGGAACCATCCTTACTCCCATCGTCAATGAAAATGATTTCATACGAAAGATTGTGATCGTTCAATACACGCTTGATCCATGCATGCAGTTCCGGTAAAGACTCTACTTCATTAAATAAAGGGACTACTATTGATAATTCAAGTTGATTTTCCAACGTTTTAACTTTTGAACAAAAATAAGGATTCTATCGGATTGACAATGACTGTAAGAGACCATGTTTCACCCCGTCATTCTAAAATTAATCCGGAAGGCCTCATCAGAGTTTTGGATTTTGACTTACTTTTGTAACGGATTATTAATAAAGATAATGAATCAACTCTCAGTTCCTAAATCCATCCGGATCAGTGTTTTAATTTTTCTCACTTCCTGTGTTTCATTTTCACAAAAGGATTTTAACAATTACCAAACGATCTTATCAAAAGGTGATATGCCCGGAGACTTCAGGATCTCTGCACCCCAAAAAGTCCTGAACGATATTGCAGCCAATAAAATCAAACTGGCAACCAAGCTCGACACTCAACTCTATTTGGAAACCATTCACGAGCAATTAAACGACATACTCTATTCAGGAAGAGTTGTATATGGTGATGAAGTTTCTGTTTACATCCGTGATCTTGCTGACCGGCTATTACAGGACAACCCTGAACTGGCAAAGGAATTACGATTTTACACGATAAAATCTAATGAAACCAATGCATTTTCAACTGCTCCCGGCATTATTTTCGTAACAACCGGCTTGATTGCACAATTATCTTCCGAAGCACAACTTGCTTTCATACTTTCACATGAAATTGCTCATTATGAACAAAAGCATACACACAAAGAATACCTGAATTATAAAAAGACAGGTAAGATTAAAAGTAAAAAACAACTGCTGGGTCTTAGCCAGTTTTCAAAAGAAAATGAGTTGGAAGCAGACAGTCTCGCCTTAATCAGGTATAACAAAATGGGATATTCTCATGACGAATTGATCGGGACGTTTGATCTGTTGATGTATTCCTATTTGCCCTTTGATGAAATTCCCTTTCCATCGAATTATTTCAATACCCCGAATTTCTATATTCCCGAGAAAGCATTTGATTTAAAAGTCAGACCTATTACGGCTGAAGAAAATTACAATGACACCTACAGCTCACATCCAAATATCAAAAAAAGGAAAGACGCTATTCAAACAGTAGCCTCAGAGTACCCTCAATGGGGAAATACTTCTTTCATTTTGAGTAAGGAACAATTTGAAAATGTACGTACTATTTGTCGTTTTGAATCTGTTCGTCTGAGTGTCATAGAAGGAGGTGAATTCAGTGCGCTTTATTCCATTTTCCTTCTCGAAAAACAATTCCCGAATTCTCTCTTTTTAGACCGGATGAAAACAGTATCCTGGCTCTCAATTCTCCACTTAAAGTCAGATTTTGAAGATGTGAAACAAACCAGTGAAATAGAAGGTGAATCTTCTCTTCTTTATAATTTCCTGAGGTCAAACAAGAATAAAGATCGTGCGATAATGGGATTGAGAATTATTTATGATCTTAAAGCAAAGTATCCGGAAGATAAATTCTTCCAGGATTCTTATGAGATGTATCTGGATGAACTAAGCAAGGCTGATTTGATCATGCTTTCCGATTATCAGTCGCTGAATTTCCACCAGGCTTCACTCAAAGCACTTTCCAAAGAACCCGAACCTATTTCAATAAAAGTAGATAGCACGGTATTGGATACTGGGTCGTAATACAGTCGTATTAAAGAAAAGCGTGCCATTAAACCGCTTATTGCCTTTGACTCAACCAATTTTATTGCTTATGCAATTCCGGATATAATGACTGATTCAGTCTTTTTGAAAACATTCAAAAACTTTCAGGAACAGGCAGATTCCATAGATGATGCAAGAGCTCAATTTCAACTTTTGAGTGAAAAAGAAAAAGAGAAGGCATGGCAAAAAACAATCGAATCGGCTTCAATACAAGAACCTGAATTTAAAGATGTGCTAATCTTAGAACCAAGTATTTATTATTACACCAAGTATCCGGCAGCACGCTGGGAAGCTCTTGCACGCACTAAATCTCACTTAAACACGATTCTGACTAATGCTAAAAACCAAGGGTTTAATCCCGTCCTTATCATGGAAGACTCTATTGTAAAAACAACGGATTCATTCAATGAATACCTTACATATCTGAGTTATTTAGAACAAATTACGAAAGCTAATAAAGGAAAAGATTGTTTAGCAGCGGATTATAAACTCTTGAATGAATTTTCTTCAAATAGAGGAACAGCTACTCTGCTCTTTACAATCATTGAATTCGACGGCACTCAGGGTAAAAATCTGGACATGTACTCCCTTGCAATAAATGCTCAAACCGGAAAGTCTTACAGCTACCTGCAGAAAAATCTGAATAAAGTAGCGAGTCCGATCACTTACGGACCTCATTATGCGGATTTCTTCAAGCTTATCAAACAATTCTAACTATCCGGTCTATAGAATAAAAATCGCTGCGATAATAAAAATCACAATGATTGCAATGTATTGCCAAACATCTACAAAATACGGATAGAGTTTCTTGTATGTTTTTTTGATTTTAGACATTGATCTAATTTTTCGCTAAATTACCACTAAAAATGATCCCCTCGCAAGATTGAATAATGTCATTTTGTCGGTTTGATTTTTTGTAAACTGTCTTTTTGTCTTGAAACTATTCAAAATTGTGATTTGGTTCAGGATTTGACAAATAGAATCAAAAAAACAAAAATGGATAGCAATCAATTTACCATCAAAACTCAGGAAGTCATTCAGGCAGCTCAGGAGTATGCTCAAACAGAAGGGCACCAAGCTATCGAGAATGCACACCTATTGAAAGGAATTTTCCTCAAAGATGCGGATGTAGTTCCTTATTTATTGAAACAATCACAGGTGAATCCGAAAACCATAGAGCTTGCATTGGACCGGATCTTAGAAAGCCAAAGTAAAGTTTCCGGCGGACAAATTTACCTTTCACCCAAAGCCCAGGAAACACTTCAAACTGCTTTAAAAATCGCAAAAGAAAATGGCGACGAATATGCGACCATTGAAATGCTCTTCCTTGCTTTGATTGATTCCAAAGATCAGATAGGACAATTATTGCGAGATGCAAAACTGGATAAGAAAAAGGTTATAAAAGATATTATGGATTTAAGGAACGGAGAAAAGATCACTTCCAACCAACAAGAAGGAACATACAAATCGTTGGAAAAGTATGCTAAGAACTTAAATGAGCTAGCCAAAGAAGGCAAACTGGATCCGGTAATTGGCCGCGACGATGAAATCCGCAGAGTGCTTCAAATCTTAACACGAAGAACTAAGAACAACCCTATTTTAATCGGTGAACCCGGAGTTGGTAAAACCGCAATTGCAGAAGGTATTGCACACCGGATCATTGACGGTGATGTTCCTGAAAACCTAAAATCCAAAATCGTTTACAGTTTGGATATGGGGGCTTTAGTTGCCGGAGCAAAATACAAGGGGGAATTCGAAGAACGCCTGAAATCCGTTGTAAAGGAAGTAACCAGCGCTGATGGCGAGATCATTTTGTTCATTGATGAAATTCACACCCTGGTTGGTGCCGGTGGTGGTGAAGGTGCAATGGATGCTGCGAATATTTTGAAACCGGCCCTTGCACGGGGAGAATTAAGAGCTGTTGGAGCAACAACATTAAATGAATACCAAAAATACTTTGAAAAAGACAAAGCCTTGGTTCGTCGTTTTCAACCGGTTTTAGTGGATGAACCCGATACGGAAGATGCTATTTCAATCTTGCGCGGGATCAAGGATAAATATGAGAATCATCACAAAGTTCTCATCAAAGATGCTGCGATCATTGCGGCGGTGGAATTATCCCAGCGCTACATTACCGAACGCCATTTGCCTGATAAAGCAATCGACTTAATTGACGAAGCGGCTTCCAAATTGCGCATGGAAATCAATTCAAAACCGGAAGAACTGGATGAATTGGATCGCAGAATCATGCAACTGGAAATTGAGCGCGAAGCAATTAAACGTGAAAACGACACCAAGAAACTGGAAGTTTTAGGAAAAGAATTGGCGACGCTGGAAGAACAGCGCAATGCATTCAATGCCAAATGGCAGGCTGAAAAAGATATCGTTGACGGGGTTCAAAAGACCAAAGAAATGATTGAAAACCTGAAACTTGAAGCTGATCAGGCAGAACGCTCCGGAGATTACGGAAAAGTTGCCGAGATCCGTTACGGAAGAATCAAAGATGCCGAGATCCAATTGGAGGAAGCTAAGAAAAAACTGATCGAGCTGCAGGCAAATTCCAAGTTGATCAAGGAAGAAGTCGACGCACAGGAAATTGCCGACGTAGTTTCGAAATGGACCGGAATTCCGGTTTCGAAAATGGTAGAGAGTGAAGTTTCCAAATTGCTTCGCTTAGAAGACGAACTTGGAAAACGCGTAGTTGGCCAGGAAGAAGCGATCGAAGCACTTTCCGATGCCGTGAGAAGAAGCAGAGCCGGATTACAAGATATGCGTAGACCGATCGGTTCCTTCATTTTCTTAGGTCCGACCGGAGTTGGTAAAACAGAACTTGCTAAGGCATTGGCTGATTTCCTGTTCAATGATGAAAATGCGATGACGCGTATTGACATGTCGGAATACCAGGAAAAACACAGTGTGAGCAGATTGGTAGGAGCGCCTCCGGGATATGTTGGCTACGATGAAGGCGGACAATTAACGGAAGCTGTTCGAAGAAGACCCTACTCGATTGTTTTGTTGGATGAGATCGAAAAAGCACATCCGGATGTCTTCAATATCTTGTTACAAGTGCTGGATGACGGTCGTTTAACAGATAACAAAGGTAGAACGGTGAATTTCAAGAATACGATCATCATCATGACTTCCAACATGGGTTCTCATTTGATTCAGGAAAGCTTTGAAGGTGTAAAAGAAGAGAATTTGCACGAAGCAATGGAGAAAGCTAAATTCAAAGTATTGGAGTTGTTGAGACAAACGATCCGTCCGGAATTCTTAAACCGGATTGATGAAACGATCATCTTCACTCCTTTGAACAAACGTTATGTAAAGCAAATTGTTCAATTACAATTAAATCAATTGAGCAAGATGCTGCTCGACAAAGGAATCAAAATTCACATGACCGAAGAAGCAAAAGTACATTTGGTTGAAGCCGGGTACGATCCGCATTTTGGGGCACGACCGGTGAAACGCGTGATCCAAAAACAAGTGCTTAATGAATTATCCAAAGCATTATTATCCGGAACACTGGATACTTCGCAGACTGTTGTTATGGATATTTTCGATGGGAAAATTGTTTTTAGAAAACCGATTTCCAAAGAAGAAGAGATTGATGCGAATGAATAAAATATGGCAGGTTAAATAGAATATCAGAAGCGGGAACAACTCATTGTCCCGCTTTTTTTTGATTTCACAGGATCGACCTCATCTCCAAATAGGCAAATTCGCCAATTTGCCTATTTGCCAAATGGCGAACCAATTTTAAGCTTTACATTATGTAAGCAAAGTTAAAGTATTCATAATCAATGAAAATAAAATCCAGCTATTAAACCGAATATTTAATGCAAAAATTAAATCCTACATCCTAACATTCATTCCGAATTAGATTATTTTTGCACTTGTAATCAAGCAACATGAAACGCAAACGCAATTGGCCTAAGATCATTAAACGAACAGCTATTTTCACCATCATTTTCGGACTGTTTTGGTTTTTCGGAGCCAACTGGACAATCGAATCAAATGCAGAGGGAAAGCTCTTTGATCAGGTAAGTGATTGTCCGAATGTGAAGGTTGCTCTTGTACTCGGAACTTCACGCACCAATAAACGTGGAAATGACAACCTTTATTTTTCATACAGGATAAATGCGGCCGTGGAGCTGTACCGTGCAGGAAAAGTGAAATACATCCTCGTAAGCGGTGATAACAGTATCACAACTTATGACGAGCCGACCGATATGAAAAACGCATTGATTGCAGCCGGAATCCCCGAAAAAAGAATCTTCCTGGATTACGCCGGATTCAGAACATTGGATTCCATGGAGCGGGCCTTAAAAGTATTCGGGCAGAAAGAAGTGATCGTAGTCTCTCAGCGATTTCATAACGAACGCGCAATTTACTTAGGAGAACATTTCGGAATGACGGTTTACGGGTATAATGCTCAGGATGTTGTGAAAATGGGTGGTTTTAAAACAAAGGTTCGGGAGCGCTTTGCCCGGATGAAAGTCTTTTGGGATATTCTGTTTGGCGTAGACTCTAAGTTTTTAGGAACTCCTGTAAAGATCGGGTAAGGCTAATTGAAAATGGAGAATTGTACAATCATCTTTCCATTACAGATCAAATCTTCATCAAAATTTCCGGGAGTAATTCTGAACGCTTCATTTTAAATACTTAATGGATTCGAAATGGAAAACTGGAACAAACAGAAAATCCAATAATAAACATGGCTATGCCTGTAAGTAAAACAATCAATCCGGCTTTCCGTAACGATTCAAAACAAACCAGCACGATTCCAACAAAAAAAGCAATTACTCCGGCAACTATAAGAAATAAACCCAGACTTGTCATATTACAATTTTAAAGGTTGTGAAATTAAACGATCGAATTTTTCTTTGAATTCATCCCTGTAAAAAAGGTTCATCGTCTCAAAAGGAATAATTCGTCCATCTTTATGAACAATGTGAACACACGATTTCTTGATTGCTCGTACATCAAAATCATACGCATCCATAAAATTCATGATAATAATACGAAATAGATTATCATAACTCAAGCCGGGAGCCTCAACGACAGGTAAACAACATAATAACTGATGCATTTCATCCTGTACTTTTTCTACTGACGGAGCAGTTGAAAAAATACTTAACAGATGATTATGTAGCCGGTGGTCCTGCTCATAAACAATAGTGTTCTTTGAGTTGTTAAGCAGATCTTCCGGATTGATTAAACGGGTCAGAGGGAAAACCTGATCTCCCATTTTCAAAGCATATCCCATGATCAAAGCATCCGGATTACAAGGAACCGGAACCAAATCAGCTGGTTCAAATAAAGGTGCCTGTTCTAAAATAAGTCTCCGAACCTCCGAGTTTGTTAAGCGATCTGTTGCAGGATTAAAATGTTCCAATCTTCCGGATGCACTCGTAGGTTGAAAAGTTACTCCGCGAACGCAAGGTTGCTTCAGTGCGTAATCAATGATCTTCCCTATTTCAGAATCATTCAATCCCTTTTGCAGGGTTACAACCAAGGTTGTACTGAGGTTCAAAGCATTGAGTTTTGCCAGAGCTTTCGTTCGAACTGCTCTCAAATCACGTCCTCGCATAGATTCCAATACCTCTTTCTCAAAGGAATCAAATTGCAGGTAAATCTCGAAGTCAGGCATGTAACTTGCTAACTTTTCGGCAAAACCTTCATCATTGGCAATTCGGATTCCATTCGTATTCACCATCAAATGTTTGATTGGTTGCGTTTTGCAATAATCCAGAATCTCAAAAAAATCAGGATGAATGGTTGGTTCGCCTCCTGAGAGTTGAACAACATCAGGTTCTCCTTCCGATTTCACGACGACATCTATCATCTGTTTGATTTCCTCCAATGTACGATGTGTTCCATGCGTAGGTGAAGAAGAGGCGTAACAAGTGGGACAAGTCAAATTACAGCGATCTGTTACTTCAATCAATGTTAAGCAGGAATGCTGCTCGTGATCGGCGCAAATCCCACAATCCATCGGACAACCATAATCTGTGTGAGTATGAGGAGCTCTCGGGTACTCAGAGGCTTTATTGAAATTCCGTATATTCTTGTAAAAGGTAACGTCATCCGAAATGATTGTTTTCTGAAAACCATGTTCCGAGCAACGTTTTAACATGAATACCTTTCCCCCCTCAAAAACAATTTTCGCTGAGATCCGCTTGTGGCATTCATTGCAAAGACTAATCGTGTGATCGTAATAAATATAGGAACTTTCAGTTGGCATACAGGGTACTTTTAGGCTTAAAAATCAGATTCAAAATTGTTCGAATATACAATAAATAACAAGCAATGATCGCAAGCTGGATACTTGTCAGTTCGAATAACAAGGGAAATCGCGGCTTCATCCACTCTGCTGTAAATCGGTAGAACAGATACAGAAACATCATCAACTTGAATTGTATTCCATCACGAAACTTTTGCTTACGCTGTAAAAGGACCAATAATATTCCTATCAGAATTAATACCGCCATTTCATAAAGTGCCAGGGGATGTCTCATGATGCCGTCACCTAAATCCATTCCTGTTGGCCAATCCGTTTTGTTTCCATAAGTCATTTCCTGAATCCCTTGTGAAAAGCAACCTATCCGACCAATAAATAAACCCAGTAAAATTGGAAAAGTCATTACATCACCGGAAGACGCTTTTAATTTCATGAAATACTTGGCGATCTCAACAAATAACCATCCTCCGAGCAAGCCACCAACCACCGTTTTGGAAGAATACAAGTACCACCAGAAATTCGGACTGCTTTTCCAGGCCTCGTAATTTTCAAGCGCTCCCAGAACTCGTGAAAAAATAAGCGCGCCGCTTGCTGCTGCAATTAATAAAATCATTCGCTGCTCCCAGGAAAAAACATCTTTAATTCGCTTTTTCTTGAAGACATAGAAGCGGAACCCCAGAAAAAAAGCGGCTATTTCAGTTACAACATGCGTATTGATCTCAGTTCCGAAAAGGTGAAGGTTGATTGGAAATTCCATCTTATCCCAAGTCTCTTTTTGATGGTTTATATAGTTCAAGCAACTGTTCTATTTCAAAAGATTTCATCGTTCCAATTAATAATTTTCTTCCATCCTTGAAAACCAATTGCAATCCTTTTCTTCCCGAAACATTTAAAGCCCTGCCCTTTCCTGTAAAACTGTAGCGTATTCCCCAACCGCCATATTCCATGATTGGCGAATAATCGCGCAGGTAAACCTGGTCCAGGTCTTCCCATTTGTAATTTGCGAATTTCAGCTGAATCGGAAAGAAGCGAACCGCAATTCCCGCATCCGAAATCCGGGTTTCCAGCTTCATGATGAAAAACAACAGTGATAAGATCAGCATAAATAAAAACCCGATTAATAATAAGGCATTGTCAACTAAATTACTCCCTAACGGATGTCCGAAAAGAACCTGGGTAACAATAAAGAAACCCATAACTCCTTTAATACCTGCCAAAAGAAACCACAACCACCATTGCCTGAATTTTTGTATTTCTGAAAATCGATGATATTCTTTCATAACTTGAAAAATTAGAGTGACTGGAATCACTTAAATATAGTATTATCCGGGTAACTTTTTCATCAATAACAAATATGGTTCCAGCATGTGATTCATGAAGATTTCTTTCGGGTCTTGAGGAAATTTGCTGTAATATTCCACATCCGGGTAAAGGATGATGAAATTCCCGCAGCGTGTAAAAGCTGTTGAACGCGCCAGTTGAGGTGGTTCAAAGCCGTTCAAATTCTTAGTCATTAGTTTACCTATTTTTCTCCCTAAATACTTTTCAAAACGTCTCTGCGTTTTTTTAGAAGGTTTGTCCATTTTGTTATACATGTGCCGAACAACAAGCCTTGGGAAGAACGGCAATTTTTTAATTGCTTTTTTGGCATCACTGAATGGGTTTACCTTATTAAAATCATTTACGGTTTGTACTGAAAATGGCGATTCCGGGACCCAGTCCAATGAATTTACTGTGTTATAAGCCCAACCATTCTGTGTCAATTTCTCATAGTAATAAGCGAAGTATAGGTTCCCTGGCTTGGGTGCTGCACTGCAATAGGTTTTAAACTGAACATCCGCCGGAATGATCCCGTTTTCTTTCATGATCAAAAGATGAGCCGTAAGTAAATAAGCTAAAGCTCCACCCTGACTATGTCCGGTGATATAAAATTCTTTCTTTCCCCGATCTATTTCTGCAAAAAGCAGAGAATCCATGTCTTTCCACAAACAGCCAAGAGCGGTAGTCCAGCCCACATGAACCAATGCTTTAGGATCTTTGGACAATTCGTAATAAAAAGTATCTTTCTCACTCGTTTTAATCCATCCTTTGGCGGGAATCATTCCGGCGTAGAAATTAGCGCCCCAACTTGCAAAGGTTCCGGTTGTTCCCCTTAAGGACAAAACACCAACACCTACTTTATCCTCCCAATAATCCCATTTGTTATCAAAACCCAGGGTTTCTGACCGGTATTTAAACTCAAATCTTTCAGGCGATGGCATGGAATCCCAAAAAGTGGTGTCGGCAAAACGAAAGTTGACTTTCAACAATTCCATTGCTTCATATTTGTCGTAACCTGGTTTCAATTGGGCGTAAGAATGCCCTGAAGCCAGACACAGGAAAAGGAAAATAAGCAATCTGTTTTTCATAGGATTCAGATCAGATGAGTCAAATAATCAATTAGGGTCAAAAGCCGGCTTTTCTGTTGATGCATTAAGCGACCAGTGTATTCAATGGAATGAACACTTCCGCCTCCGCTGTATTCCTCCTGCATTAATTTCCCTGCTAAAGTCCGTTCCTTTTCCATCAACGATTTCCAGTCTTTCTGTGTGGAAATCACCAGATCTTTATCTTCCGCCTTCATTTTGGATAAGAGCAGATTGAAATACTTGTCTACCAGTTTTTCATATTCGGATGCGCAGGCAAGATTCGCTTTATTTATTCCAAGAGTTGTGGATTCTTTCTCCAACTGCTTTTGCAGTAAATTTTCAACCACGAAAGTATCTTCGAGAAACTGACGTCGAATCGAATCCGAAAAATCACTCATTCCCTCCTTTCTTTCCGTTTTTTGTGATAATTCATGGCCTTTTGCTCTTAAGTCCACACGCCACTTTATTTTCAGTGCTTCCATTTCCGAATCTGAAATTTGAGAATAGACGGATGAATACTGAAAAAGAAGAAATAGGAGCGTAATTCTGAGAATCATGTTTTTATTTTAAAAATAATCAATCTCCCCTATTTGGAGTTATAAAAAGAAACTTTGTGTTCCAAACAGGTGTGGAAGAAGATGACCTTAAAGCTATTTTACTAATTTTAATTCGAATTACTATTTAGAACTACCCATACTTATGAAACAAAACGGACTTGTTGTTGCAATACTTTTCACTTTAATCCATACAATTTCCTTTTCACAATCAGAAAAACAACTTGATTCAATCCTTTCAATTTGTTCAAAAATGAAAGATGATACCAATAAAGTCATCTTTCAAAATGAAATTTCCTGGACTTTCAAATATTCACATCCGAAGCACATGGAAAAACTGCTTCTGAACAATGTCAAACTTGCTAAAAATCTGAATTACAACCCCGGAGTTGCCTTGTCCTATAAAAATCTTGGAATTTTGATGGATGAAGCAGGAAACATACCCAAGTCATTGGAAAACTACCAGC
>CAMPIU010000045.1 GCA_946886545.1 uncultured Flavobacteriales bacterium
GTAAGTGGTCCTACGAATACAGGAAAATGGCTTACCAGCGGAACCGGAATTTTCTCGCCGAATAATAGTTCTTTGAATTGTACTTATATCCCTAGTAATGCAGATACAACGGCTGGTTTTGTTTGGCTTTACCTGGAATCTACTTCAAATGGAAATTGCCTTCCTGTTCAGGATAGTATTTATGTTTCAATCAATAACGCACCGAAAGTGGATGCAGGTCCAAATCAGTTGAAATGCTCGAACGGATCTCAGGTTCAATTAAATGCAAGTGTTACAGGTGGTCCGTTTGGTGGCGTCTGGAGCGGTGGATCCGGAACATTTGGTCCATCCAATTCAACATTGAATGCGCTATATACTCCTACAGCTGCTGAAGTTGCCGGAGGAAGTATTGTTTTAACTCTGACCTCAACCAATAACGGAACCTGCAATGTGGTGTCAGATGCAATTCAGATCAATTTTGTAGCTCCGCCATTTGCTAACTTCAGCGGAACAAGTGTTTGTGAAGGACTTTCAAATGTATTCACTGACTTCTCGCTTCCCGGTTCAGGAACTTTGACGAACTGGGCATGGAGATTTCAAACAGGACAAACTTCAGGAGTTCAAAACCCGACGTATAACTTTGTGAATCCGGGTTCTTATCCTGTAGAATTAATCGTGACAAACTCAAACGGATGTAAAGACACTGTTTCTATTTCTGTTTCTGTTTTCGATAAACCGATTGCGGATTTTATATCGGTAAATTCTTGTCCGAGCAACCAGGTTACGGTGGCATTTACGGATGCTTCCATCAGTTCTGAAACCATTAATTATTGGTTCTACGATTTTGGCGGACAAGGATCCGCTGCCCTGGCAAATGTAAATCAGCAATTCGCTAGTGGAGGAACTTATACGATCACTCATATTGTATCAACGGTAAACGGGTGTTCGGATACCATTATTCAACCGGTTGTCATTGATCCCTTGCCGGATGCAGGCTTTTATTACAATTCCAACGGAGGAATGAATATTGGTGCGGTCTTTAATTTCATCGATACTTCCGATTATGCGGTGGGTTATTCATGGGATTTCGGAGACGGATCTACTTCCGGATCAATGAATCCAAGTCATACGTATTACGCCAACGGTAATTATTATATCGTTCTCCAGGTTACCAACGCTTTGGGATGTATTGATAGTGCTATTCGATTTATTGCCATTAATACGGTTACCGATGAAATCAATACCTTGATCCCAACCATTATTTCACCGAACGGAGATAGTTCGAATGATGTCTGGAAACTGGATTTCCTGAAATTGGCCTATCCGAATGCGCACATTGAAATATACAATGAATGGGGACAAACCATTTTCACATCAGACGGCTACGAATTTCCATGGGACGGAACTTACAAAGGTGAACCTGTTCCGGACGGAAATTACTTGTATGTCATTCAGTTGAACGCAAATGCCAGTCCTGATATATACAAGGGAGTATTAATGGTGTTAAGAAAACGAGATTAAGATGAACAGGAATTTTATCACAAGCTTATTTGTTATTCTGTTCTTTGTTTCATACGGACAGCAACAAAGTTTATTTACGAATGTGCTCGCAAATCCTTTGCATTATTCTCCGGCATACGTCGGGAGTACAAACTACCATGAAGTGAGCTTTTTTAACAGGAATCAATGGGTTGGATTTAAGGATGCTCCCAAAAATTTTTACTTGAATTTTCACGGATCATTCAAGAATAAAGCGAAACATGGTTATGGAGTACAGCTGCTGACAGAGCAGACAGGTTTATTGGGAAAAACCGGTATTTACCTGAATTATGGCTATCAGATCAAAATGAATAAAAAGTGGAAGATGGGCTTAGGTCTTCGGCCGGGCTTTGTTCAGTATCGTATCCGCTTGTATGATGCCGTAATTGCAGATGAAGGAGACCCGATTTTTACAGGGAACAGTTATTCCGGGAATGCATTTGATGTAAATGCCGGATTCAGATTATACAGCGACAAATTTGAATTCAGTGGAACACTGGATCACATGATCATGGGGAAGAACCTGAAGTCATACAATCAGAATTTACAGTTCCATTATACCTTAATGAGTTCTTATAAGTTCCTGTTTAAAAAGAACTGGGAATTCAGACCTGCAATTGTGTTCCGATACACCAAACCGGTTCCGGCACAGATCTCAATTCTTGCTCAATTATCCTATAAAGACAAGCTCTTCGGAGGGTTGAATTTCAGAACCAATGATGCGATGGGAATTTATGTTGGGGTGAGATTGAAGAACCGTCTGGCAATCACCTATGGCTACGATTACAGCTATACCAAACTGAGAAATTACAGTTCAGGTTCTCACGAGATCGGGATCTCATTCATAATTACGAAAAACAGACCTTCGTTAGAGGAGGAAGATGATAAATTGAATAACAGTATTCTGGAAGATATCCAAAAGGAAATCGATAAGAATAAATAGTAGGATGAATTTAGAATTTATGAAATTACGAAGAATAATACTGCTACTAGCTTTGATTTTTACAGTCGGGTCATTCGAAAGCAAAAGTCAGATTGACTCAGTTTTTTGGTTTGCCGCTCCATGGGTGACACCGAGCCATGCCGGTAATACTCCGCTGGTATTGAGGATTTCTACATTTAATTCCCCCACAACCGTGCGGGTTTACCAACCGGCCGGAACATACGATTCTACTTTTGTGGTGCCTGCAAACTCACTGAACTCACATTTCCTGACTTCCATCGTGAATACCCTGGAATCAAAACCGGCGGATAATGTACTCAATTATGGAATAAAGATAGAAGCAGACA
Source organism: uncultured Flavobacteriales bacterium (assembly GCA_946886545.1). The sequence goes on from CAMPIU010000045.1 coordinate 2,809, forward strand.
CATTAGTTACCGTTGTTTATGAGGTGGTTACCGGTGGAAATAACCCGGAAACATATTCACTGAAAGGTCAAAATGCAGTTGGTACCGAATTTGTGTGTCCGTTTCAGAATACCTGGATCAATGGAAATTATGCGCCGATTCAGCCAAAATCAATGATTTGTATTGTTGCAACGGAAGATAATACAACTGTTTGGATCACTCCAAAAGCAACTGTTGTGGGGCATCCTGCGGGAATTACTTATTCAGTGACTTTAAATAGAGGCCAGACTTATACCGTAGAAAACACGTCGCAGATAACAAATACTGCGGGAAATAATTTAGGAGGTACCATTGTTGTATCCGATAAACCGATTGCCGTAACAGTATCAGATGATTCGGTTACGAACTCCGGAGGTGGCTGCCGGGATTTAATGGGAGATCAGATTGTTCCGGTAGATGTGGTTGGTACGAATTACATTGTGAACAGGGGAAATATGTTTGCAAATTCCCAGGAAGGAATTTTTATTGTTGCAACTCAGAATTTTACTTCGGTAAGTGTTACAACTTCTTTGGGAACATTTTCACAGCTTTTGAACCAGGGAGATACCTGGAAATATGTGCTCACTGCTGCAGAAATGCTTGCTTATGTGGATGCGGATAAAAACGTATATGTACTTCAGGCAAGCGGATTCGGATGCGAGGTGGGAGAAGCATTATTGCCTCCGGTTAACTGTGCGGGATCCGATCAGGTAAGTTTTACCCGGACAAATGCTCAGACCTTTATTTTGAATATTTTATGTCCGACCTCTGCAATTAATAACTTTTTGCTGAACGGAAGCTCCACATTGGTGCCGGGTTCTGCATTTAATCCTGTTCCGGGAACAGCTGGTTTCTGGAGTGGGGCTCAAATAACCTTTAATACGACTGATATTCCTGCGGGATCATCCAATTTATTGTCCAATTCCAGTGATTATTTCGGAATGGGTGTTATCAATGGTGGTGCAAGTACGGGCTGTTATTATCACTACATGTCAGCTTTCAATAGAAAGGTTTATGTAAAGGCAGGTAATGATACAACGCTTTGTAACGGTGATCCTTCTGTATTGTTAAACGGTTCGGTTGAAGGTGGGGCCACAACGGGAGAATGGTCGGTAATTAACGGGGCCGGGTCATTTGTAAATGCAACTGATCTGTCTACTTCTTATGTTCCTTCCGCATCGGATTATACTCAGGGAACGCTGACTTTTGTACTTGCTTCAACTGGAAATTGTGATCCTGTAAGAGATACAATGATTGTAAACTTCATTCAATCGCCGGAAGCAAATGCCGGAGCTGATGATTCCTATTGTAAAAATAATGTAGGGGCAGTGCCGATTACCGGAGCCTTTTCTTATTCCGCAGCTGCAACTTGGAGTGGTGGAGACGGTGGAGCATTCGGAAACATAGGATCTCCTTCAACAACTTATACACCTTCTCCGGCAGATTTGGCTGCAGACAGCGTGGTTCTTTTCTATACAACTACCGGAAGTTTCTTCTCTTGCCCCAATAAGCAGGATACGGTGGTTATTTACTTTACGGACGCCCCGTTTATTGATGCCGGTGGAGATCAGCTGGTTTGTTCAAATACTACTGATGTAGCGTTGAATGGGATAATTACCGGGATAACAACAACTGGCATCTGGTCAGCAAATGGAAGCGGTGGTTTTTCGCCTTCCCAAACGAACCTGGATGCAAATTATGTTTTGTCAACTGCAGATATTTCGAACGGACTTGTCACTCTGTATTTGGAGTCAACAAATAATGGAAACTGTTTAGCCGTATTTGATAGTCTGGAAATTCAAATTATTGATTTCCCCGTTGTAAATATTACCTCGATGGATTCGATCTGTTCTAATAATGCAACGCTGAATCTTACCGGAACCGTGACTTCGGGATTTGCTACACAATGGACTACTTCCGGATTCGGGACAATTGCAAATCCGGCCAATTTATCTACGATCTATTCAATTTCTCCGGTAGATGTTACAAACGGATACATTGATATCATTCTATCTACAACAGGGATTTGTCCGATCGCTCAGGATTCTTTGCGGGTAACTTTTGTTTCACCGCCTCAGGTAAATGCAGGTACGGACCAAACTTATTGTCAGAACCAGTTGGTTCAGTTGAACGGACAAGTTATCGGAGCGGATACCACCGGAACCTGGTCAACATTAGGAACCGGTTCGTTCATTCCGGGGCCAACTTATTTGGATGGTTTGTATGATCCGTCCATTGGCGATGTTTCCGGGGGACCGATTAGTTTAATTTTAACTTCCGTATCGAATTTTGGTTGTCCGCCTGATAGAGATACCGTTGTAATAACCTTCAACACAATTCCAACGGCTGATTTTACATTCAACAATGTTTGCCAGGCAAGTAATATGAGTTTTACAGATGCTTCAACGGCAAATTCAGGAACTTTATCAGCATGGTCCTGGTCTTTCGGAGATAATACAAATTCCATTGCTCAAAACCCTCAACATGCTTATACAACACAGGGGAATTTCAATGTACAAATGATTGTTACGTCAAGTAACGGATGTACGGATACGGTTACGAAACCGGTGACAGTTTATCCGCTGCCGCAACCATCATTCAACGCTTCGATTGCTTGTGAATCGTATCCTACAAATTTCACAAACACCTCTTTTATTCCTTCGGGAACTATCGATAGCTATTCATACGATTTCAACGGAATAGGTTCCAGCAATCAGCCAAATGCTTCCTTTGTTTTTCCTTCAAGTGGAATTTACAATGTGAGTTTAACTGCTGTTTCTGATTTCGGGTGCACCAATACGGTTATTCAGCAAATTGACGTTCATGCCATTCCAAATGCATCTTTTACAGCAAGCCCGAATCCGGCACTGGTTGAACAGGAAATTACCTTTACAGATGTAACAGGAGGAAATATCATTTCCTGGCAATGGAATTTTGGAGACGGAGAAGGAGATAATACTCCAATTACAACGCACAGCTACGATGGTGGAGGAGTTTATACTGTTACACTCACGATTGTAGATAATATCGGATGTTCTGATACTGTTTCAAAACAGATTTCAATTGCCTTATTGCCGGTTTTACCTAGCGGTTTTACGCCAAACGGTGACGGTGAAAATGATGTCTTTATCATTCGTGGAGGACCATTCAGAAACGTTGATTTTAAAGTTTATAATAACTGGGGAGAGGTGATCTTTGAATCGAACGACTCCAATGTCGGATGGGATGGAACCTACAAAGGAGAGCCTGTTCCATTGGGTGTTTATACATGGACTTTTGTCATTGATATGGGAAGTAATTTTGTTGTCAGAGAATCCGGCGACGTAACTTTAATTCGTTAAACCATGAAATTTAGAATTTGTTTTTTAGCCATTTTCTTGAATGGATTGATTTACGGACAAGATGCACATTTGTCGATGTATGATGCTGCACCTTTGTTTTTAAACCCGGCCCTGACCGGCGTTGTGGAAGGGGATTTCAGAGTTCATGGTCAATACCGGACTCAATGGAAATCCGTGAATTATAAACCCTATACTTCTGCATTGATCAGTTTTGATATGCCGGTCAAAAAATGGGGTTTTGGGGTTCAGATCAACAATTTCAGAGCCGGAGCAGGAAATTTCAATGTGTTGCAGGGTTTACTTTCAGCAGCGTATTATCTTCCCTTGAACAAGAACAAAACACATATTCTGAATTTCGGTATTCAGGGTGGAGTCACTCAAAAATCTATCGAGTACCAGCTGTTATCATTCAACAATCAGTACACCTTGAATAATGGTGGCGAATTTGATCAAACCCTTGTAACGGGAGAGAACTTCGGGGCTCAGTCCAAATTCATTCCCATGCTGAATGCAAGTGCCTTGTATTATTATTCAAAATCGCAGTCGCGTTTGAATCCGTTTATTGGTGTTTCGCTTTTTAATTTAACCCAGCCGAACGAATCCTTTTTCGGAAGAGAAAGTAAACTTCCGTTGCGTATGTATACGCATTTGGGAACGCGTGTCAACATAACGGAACTGTTCTATGTGATTCCGAAAGTGCTCATTATGAATCAAACGAAGTTCCACGAACAGACCTATGCCGTGGAAGCAGGTTATTTCCTGAAAGGAAGTGGTGCTTATGTGCTTGCCGGCGTCATTTTCCGGGCTAAAGATGCCATGATCGCAACCATTGGTGCAAAGAAAGATGCATATACGGTTAAGTTAGCTTATGATTTTAATATCTCATCGCTTACTTCAACTTCCAAAAGCAGAGGAGGATTTGAATTGTCCTTTACTTATGTTCATGCAAAGAAAAAACCAACCGATTACAAAATCTGTCCACGATTATAATACGCTTTCTCAATTATGAAATCTAAAATTAGTTGCTTTTTGTTTTTACTGCTGTCCGGTATGTCACTGGCGCAATCAAAAAAAATGTATATCTATTTGGGGAATGAGTATTTCAAAAAATTGGATTACGCAAACGCCGTTGAGCAATATAAACTGGCACTTTCTGATTCAGTGGCTATGTCCACAATGACCTATCCTTACGAAACTCAGGTTACAAATCAAAAGCTTTCGACATCCAAAGTAGTGGTTGACAGTACAATGCAGGTGACAATGGAACAATACCTGCATCACCACGTAGCTTGGTGCTATTACCGTTTACACGATTATTCGAATGCTGAAAAATACCTGAAAAGCACAGTTGCTGAAAAAGCTTATCCTCATGACAGTTATTATCTGGCTCAGAGCTATATGAATAACAATAAATACGATGAAGCGATTGCGCAATTCGAAGATTACATTCGTTCACCACACGCTGATATTGAGTTGTTGCATGCTGCCCAGGTAGCAATGACCGGTTGTTATCTGGCGAAGGAGGAAATTGATAAAACACGTGAAATTAGTGTAAAGATGGCTGACACAGCCATATTCAACAGAGGAACAGCGAGTTTTGCAACGATGTATTTCGACAAGGATCAAAAGTTGATGTTTACTTCGGCTAGAGCAGGAGGGGTTATTTTGAATGAAAAGCAGCAATCAGAATACCTGTGCGATTTGTATTGGGTTTCTTTGAATGCAGACAGCACCTGGACAGCACCGACCAATTTCGGAAGACCTTTGAACAGCGCTCAAAATGATGGTGCGGGGTCTTTCAATAACAACAATGTGATCTTCTACACACGCTGGAGTGAGGAAAAGAAAAGTGAACAGAATATTTACCTGGCCCGGATGATGAATATGAAGTTTTTCGAAGCTTATAAACTGGATACATCAGTCAATCGCCCGGGGTACAGAACAATTCAGCCTTACGTCTCCATGGACGGAAGAACCTTATACTTTTCATCAAATCGACCGGGAGGTCTCGGGGGAATGGATATTTGGAAGATCGCTATTGATTCTGCCGGAAATACCAAAGGTCAGGCAGAAAACCTGGGTTCATTGATCAATTCGGATCAGGACGAGGTGACTCCCTTTTTTCATGAAGTTTCTTCTACTTTGTTCTTTTCTTCGAACGGACATGGAAGTATCGGGGGATTGGATATTTTTAAGTCGCACTATGATAGGGAAACCGAAGCTTTTAGCGTGCCGGCAAATCTGGGAATGCCGATTAATTCAAGTAGAGACGATGCTTATATGATGTGGGATTCCCGCTTATCGAAAGGATTCTTCTCCAGCGACCGGGAACCTTGTACGGGAGGGAGCTGTTATGATATTTACGAAGTAGTGAACGAACCGATTCATATTTATTTGAGCGGGTACTCCTACAATAAAGATACGGAAGAGATTTTGCCGAATGTAAAGCTTGCTTTTAAAGATATTCGCGGAGTTTTCCCTCCTTATACGATCGTTACGGATTCAAACGGATATTATGAAAAAGAGCTTTCCTATGGAGTAGAGTTGTTCATAAAAGGTCAGAAGATCAATTATTTTGCCGATGCAACAAGTGTGAATACCAATTCCATTACGCAAACTACAAGTATCACGAGAGATTTCTACCTGAAACCGATTCCCCAGGAAGAAATTGAGATCGATGGAATTGAATACGATTTTAACTCGGATAAATTAAGACCTGCTTCTCAGGCTATTTTGGATAAATTATACGATTTCCTGGAATTGAACAACAATATTTCTGTTGAGATCAATTCTCACACGGATGCCCGCGGAAAAGATGCTTATAACTTAGATCTGTCGCAACGAAGAGCAAAATCATGTGTGGATTACCTGGTTTCTAAAGGAATTGATCCGTCTCGTCTGATCCCGAAAGGATATGGTGAAACACAGCCGAATCAGTTATACGGACCGGATAAAAAACCTGTTTTGGATGCCGAAGGAAAGCCGGTAATGCTTGTAGAATCGTACATCAATACCTTCAGAGTGAAAGCAGAACGCGAAGTATTGCATCAAAAAAACAGAAGAACTTCGTTTAGTGTGATCAACCAATAGAATTCAGAAAGTAAAATTATGAATGCAAAAAGGGATTAAATTTTTGCATTCATAATTTTGAATTATTGATAGTTCGTCCAGGAAGTCCCGTTTTTGAATACAGTGCTTTTGCCTTTTTGAGCATTCATGTAAGAAAGTGCATTTTGGGAGCGCCCTCCCTTTTCACAAACGAAAATTACAGTGTCGTAATTCATTAACTCCTGTTTGTGTTTTTCTAATTCTGGTAAAGGGATGTTGATTCCGCGCCCATGACCTTGCATCCATTCTCCTTTACTGAGAACATCAACTACCAGTGTTTTTCCATTCGTCGTCTTTTGATTACAGGAAAATAGGCTACAAAAGAGGATTATCAGGAAGGAATTGAAAATGGATTTACCACTGTGAATTGAAAAGTTTTTGAAACTCATGTCCTTAACTTTATTGGCTATTCTAACTTTTACATTCTCCATTTTACATTTTCAATTGATAAAGTTCAATAAAAAAGTCGGGTAACCCCGACTTCAAAATTATCGAACTAAGTCGAAGCAAACTCTATGATTCGTATCCCGATAGCTATCGGGACGGCATTCGTAATTCGCAATTAATAATTAGAATATCACATTCCCTGGATCAAAAATTCTGTTCTACGATTCTTCGCTTTATTTTCAGGAGTATCGTTTGCAACTTTTGGTGCCGCTTCACCGAATCCTTTTGCCTCTAATCGCTCATCTTCAATTCCAAGTGAGATCAGGTAGTTTTTAACTCCTTTTGCACGACGGTCGGAAAGATCTAAGTTTTTAGCGTCATCACCATCGCTGTCCGTATGCCCCTGAATCATGATCTTGATTGTTGGATTGGATTTTAAGAAACGGGCAAACTCACGAAGTATGAATCTTGATTTGGTAGAAAGAACATCCGAATTGTAATCATACAAGATATCGTTGATCGTATATGCTTCACCAACCTTCAATTCTTTCACTTCCAGTTTGTTGTTTACACGATTTTCTTTTTTCGCGATCTCTTCTTTGGTGATCAGCTTGGAGTCAAATGCAGCACCTTCTTTTTTCACGGAAACCATGATGTCCTGCGGTTTATCTGTTTTCACAACAACAGCAAACTTTCCGTCGTTTCCGTTTACACGAACCTGTTCTACTTTTTCAGAATTTTCGTAAGCAACTTCAATCGTTGCATTTTCGATTGGTTTTCCTGCCGGATCTTTCAAATCACCTTTGATGATTGTAACGGCTTTCGGACGTGCTTCTTCATACAGTTCGAAACCATAAATATCCCAGTTATTTTGCTGCTTGGAAGAATAATAAGCCAGTTTGCCATCCGTTGAAACGAAAATTCCCAATTCATCATCTTTGGAATTGATCGGGTAACCGATGTTTTTCGGTTTACTCCAAACACCATTTTCCTCACGCATGTAGAAAATATCCAGGCCTCCAACTCCTTTGCGCTCATCCGAAACGGTTGAAACAAAGTATAAGGTTTCGCTATCCTGGTGTAAGAACGGGCTTTTATCTTTTCCGGCAGTATTGATCTCGTCAAATGGTTTTGGAGCTCCCCAGGTTCCGTCTGCGTTTCGTCTGACGATAAATACATCATTATCTTTTGTGCTTGCTCTGTTTGCCGTGTAAAACAAGGTGTTTCCGTCAGCAGACATGGAAGGCTGGCCTTCCCATCCGTCGGCAGAATTGATCTTGGGGCCCAGGTTCACTAATTCCGTCCATTGATAATCTGAAGGATTTGGTCCGGTCTTTTGGTAAGTTGTGGAATAGAGGTCACAATTCATGTAAGCTTGCCCGTTTACTTCGGTCTTTTTGCAGGCGCAAATAATCATCTCTTTATTATCGACCGACATGGTTGCGGCACCATAGCTTTGGAAAGTTCCGTTATTGAAAGGTTTTGGGAAAGCTTTCCCACCGTCAAAAGCCAAACCGTCATCTGTTCGGATAGAGTAGGTGTAAACCTCCTGGATATTGGACACAATATCTCCCAGGTTTTTCATGTCTTGTTTGCGGGTGTAAAACATCAATAAGTTATCCGGCGAGATCATCGGAAAGTATTCGTCGTTTCCTGTGCTAACATTGGGTACTTTCTTCGGATTGAAAGGAACTTCCTTACTTAGCATTTCGGTTTCTTCTTTTTGAGAAACTAAAAGCTTTTTTACGTCGGCAAGTTGTTTGGTATACTCGGCACCATAACGCGAATTATCATTGTTCTTAAATGCAACAAATTTTTCGAACCAGGCAGTTGCAGCTTCTTTTTGGTTCTGCGTGTAATTGATTACTCCAAGATAGTAATAGATATTGGAATGGTAATCCGGGCATAGTTCCGCTGCTTTTTCGAACAATCCTTCCGCTTTTTGAAAAGAGCGGTCTCCCAGTGAAGGATTCGGATTTGTTTCATAAGCTTTAGTTCCCGATTCATACGCATACATCCCGAATTCGTAGTATGCGCCTGCATTATCCGGTTCTGCTTCAATTGCTTTGGCAAAGTTTGCAGCAGCCGACTGAAGATCCGGAGAGTTTTTACCGGCATCAATCAGTTTTTGAACTTTCTTAGATGGAGCCAGACAAGAAGGATCTTCCTCCTGAGCGTAAAATGAGTTTATGAAAGCAAGAGAAATTCCTGCAATAAATAAGTAGTTCTTCCACATATGCATTAAAATACAGTTCGATCAGGCAATAATTATGCCCAACTGACTATATCGTATTTTTAACAAAAAGGTTACTGTTTTTTATAATTTAATTGAGAATAGAGTCCGATAGCTATCGGGACTCAGTTTAAATTTTAATTTAGATCTTTTTGGCACAATTTTTTCATACCATTCGCCGTGAAAATTCATATTTTTAGTAAATCAAAATTGAAACCGATGAAAACCAGATTATTCTTCTATAGCCTTAGCCTTTTGTTAGTTAGTTTTCTTGTTCCCAATAAACTGAATGCACAAGCTGATTGCAGTGAGCAAAAAGTAGGAAGAAGCTATTTCAGTATTTGTTCCGATAATATTGTTACGGAAAAGAAGAA
>CAMPIU010000046.1 GCA_946886545.1 uncultured Flavobacteriales bacterium
TTGATGATTCTGGCTTTCATGAGCTTAATAATTCCTCCGTTGAATTGGTACAGATCATGATTGATGTAGCTTTCAACCCCTTTTTTGGATAGAATTTTAATGCGTTTGAAATTAACGTAACTCATTTCGTAATCGGGCATGAAGTCGATAGTTAGCCTGTTTTCAAGGTAAATAGCTTCTTCATTCTTCACTGAATCGGGAATCGTAATCGTGCCGAATTCCGGCCAATTGTATTTGTCTCCCGCAAGTGCAATATTGCTCACAGAAGAAAGGAATAGTATGATTAAGAGTAAATGTCTCATGGTTGAAAGGTTGCGGGTTTAAGAATATATGTTTTCCAATAATTGACAAGATTTCCCTTACTTCCCGTATTTTCTTTTGTAAGGTGCATGTCAAATTTAGTTTGGGTGCCATTAGATTGAAAATCTATGTTCTTACTGGTGTCAAAACCCGACTTGAATTTTAAATGATCAAATGAGAAGTTGAAATCCGCTGCAAATCGGGCGCTGTCGTTATTGTAAACTACTTCCATCAGTTTGGTCATTTCAGGTAAGCATTTCAGATCAATGTATTGTTGGTTATTGACGATGTTGTAATAGGGTGAAGGAAGATTGCAGGAAACATAAATAGTTTTTTGGTGTTCATTCATAAACGAACTGTCAATTTTATGATCGTAAGGAATAAGATAATCGACTACTTTTTGTGTTTTATCATCCATTCCGTTAAAGTTGTGAAGATGTCTGAAAATCAGTGCGAATTTCTCCTGGAAAACCATTTTCAAGCGATAAGCCGGCTGATTGTTTTCATTCATGAAAAATTGATAATCAAAGGACAGTTTGGGTTGAAAGAGCAATGTTTCAGGTACTTTCTGGTATTGATCTTGCTTCTTTTGAAGCAGAAATGCTTCTGTTCCCAAGATTTGCATACTTGGATCCCCAAATAAACATTGTTTTTCAGTACCGTCGAGATAGTAAATCTTGTTTTCCCAAATCAAAGAAACAATCATGTGATTGGCCATTGCAATCGAAGGGAAATCATAAGTGTCTTTTTTGATAGAGGTTTTTGAAATACTCAAATAGGACTCAAAACCGAAAGATTGTAGCATCTGGTGAAGAAGCATGGACATGTCCTTGCAGTCACCATATTTGTTAAGCAATGTCTGATTAGCTTGCCTTGGAATCAGGGCGTTCAATCCGTTTTCGATATCCAGGTAGAGAATGTTTTCCTGAACATATTTATAACATGCTTCAGCAAGTTCGAGTGATTTTCCTTTTTTAGCCAGGTTTCGCAAATCTTCAGGGAGGGAAGATATGTTGAGAGCTTCTTGGTTCTTTGTTTTTTGGAGAAACCAATCATTGAAATAGCTATTGGGTTCAACTCCTTTTGGATGGATCAAAAAATAGAGACACTCTTCATTTGTTTGAAAATCCTGGCTTGTAATCACAAAATGTCCGGATCTCTTCTCTGTTCGATGTCTGAATGAAGCTTCAAGATTTACAGGAAGTGTAACATCATAAAAGAAATCATCCGCATCATTTACTCCGTCTTTGAAAATATCTGTCAGAAAAATGGTTTCTTTAGCTGAGGTGTGATATTCGAACTTGAACAAACAATTTGCCGGAACGATAAAGCTGTATGTTCGAACTCCGTTGAATACGGAACCCCAGTTAATGGTTGAAATGCTCAGATTGGATTCGAAATTAATTTTTTTCGTTTTTCCGTTAATAGTAAATGATCCATGTTTTGATAAAAGTGTTTCTGTTTCACTGATTGAGAAATAAAACCGCTGCTCACTGGATGCCTCATTTGAACCTTCAAAATAATTAGCCGTCTGGTAAGAATCAATGGAATTTACCTGGACAACCGTTTTTTCAAGAGAAAATTTCAGTTCTTCTGCTAAAAGGAATTTGCTGTGAAGAAGAGAAATACATGAAAAGATTAAAAATGTAGTGGTTTTAATCATTTGATTAGGAATATGTTGATTTTGGTCTTAATGTAATTTGGCTTGTACTAAATTAATAAACTCTTTTCTGGTAGAATCATTACTTAAAAATAATCCGGTAAATGCACTGGAAGTGGTCACCGAATTTTGTTTTTGAACTCCGCGCATCTGCATGCACATGTGCTGGCATTCCAAAACTACAGCTACGCCTTTTGGTTTGATTGTTTCCTGGATGCAATCGCGGATTTCAATCGTTAAGCGTTCCTGCACCTGTAGTCTGCGGCTAAAAGCGTCAACCACACGGGGGATTTTACTTAATCCGACGATTGTTCCGTTTGGAATGTAAGCAATGTGAGCTTTCCCGAAAAACGGAAGCATGTGGTGCTCACACATGGAATACACTTCGATATCTTTTACGATTACCATCTCTGAATATTCTTCACTAAATAAAGCGCTTTTCAGAATGTCTTCCGGTTTGATGTCGTATCCCTGCGTCAGAAATTGCAATGCTTTTGCAACGCGTTCTGGTGTTTTTAATAATCCTTCGCGTTCCGGGTTTTCACCGAGCTGGGAAAGAATGGATTTGTAAATATTGGAAATGTTTTCTGTCGTGTCGTCGTTGTAGTGAAATTCGCTCATGGGTTTGAAATGAAAGTTGAAAGTTGAAAATGGATAATTGAAAAGAGAGGGTTCACGGCGGATTGATAAGGTTTGCTAATGGCAAACTAATGCAAATCCCTCCTTGTCAATTTTACATTTTAAATTTTCCATTATTAAAAGGGTTCTTTTCCGCCAAAATATTCTACGTAATTGTTTTCGGTTTCTACCAGTTTGATTTTGCAAAGCTGACCGCCTGCCTGTCGGATCGGGGTATCGATTAATTTCCAGATCTCAATGGCTATATTGTCTGTCGAAGCCAGCTTTCCTTTCAAAAAAGGAACGTCCAGGTTTAGATTTTTATGATCCAGTTGTTCGATTACCAATTCTTTGATAATGATACTCAGATCCTTCAAGTTGATAACGAAACCTGTTTCCGGATTTGGTTCTCCTTTTACAGTTACGAATAATTCGAAATTATGGCCATGCCAGTTTTTATTACTGCATTTACCGAAAACTTCTTCGTTTTTCTCATCTGACCATTCTTCGCGCCACAATTTGTGTGCTGCGTTGAAATGTTCTCTTCGGGTTATGTATACTGTTTCCAAGCGTTGAAAATTGGATACAAAGATAATGTATTGAATTGAAAATTTAGAATTGAAAATTGAAAAGGATTTTGAATCTCATAGGTATAAGTGCTGCCTCTTTTCAATTATCCATTTTCAATTTTCAATTGCTTGATATTTTGAACTGCTAAATCGGTTACCTTTGTTTAAAATTTAGTAATCATGATCGTCATTACAGGAGCTGCAGGTTTTATAGGAAGTTGCATTGTAGGAACTTTAAATAGCAAAGGGATTAATAATCTGGTTTTGGTGGATGATTTTTCCAAAACCGAAAAAGCTGCCAATTTAGAGGGAAAACTTTTTGTGGCGATGGTTCAGCGTGCTGATTTCGATCAGTGGATGAAGGAATTTGGTGATGAGGTGACTTCTGTGCTGCATATTGGTGCCCGAACCGATACGACAGAGTTTGATCAATCGATCTTTGATGAGTTAAATGTGGAATATTCCAAAATGGTTTGGAATCATTGTGTGAATTACCGGATTCCGTTGGTTTACGCAAGTTCGGCAGCTACCTACGGATTGGGAGAGTTGGGTTACGATGACGACGAATCGAAAATGCCGCTTTTGCAACCTCTGAATCCTTATGGCTGGTCCAAACAATATTTTGATATGTGGGCGCTGGAACAAAAACAAACTCCGCCACATTGGTACGGTTTGAAGTTCTTCAATGTTTACGGACCGAATGAATACCACAAGGCGAGAATGGCCTCCGTTATTTTCCACACCTTCAATCAGGTGAAAGAACATGGATCCATGAAGCTGTTCCGTTCACACAATCCGAATTATACGGATGGTGGCCAGATGCGAGATTTCGTTTATGTGAAAGACCTGGTTTCGGTTATTGAATTTTTAATGAAGGGAACTGCGAAGTCGGGAATTTATAATTTAGGTTCCGGCAAGGCACGTACATTCCTGGATTTAGCTACAAACACATTTAAAGCATTAGGAAAAGAACCTCAAATCTCATTCATTGATACTCCGGAAGATATTCGCGATAAATACCAGTATTTCACGGAGGCAAATATGCAGAAGCTGATCGCTCAGGGTTACGATACTCCATTCCATACCCTGGAAGAAGGAATTGATGACTACGTGAAAAATTACTTGATGGAGAGTAAGTATATCTAATGAAGAATTTCGAATTAGTTCAAAAATCATTTTGTCGACTTCTCCCCTTGAGGGTAGACCGAGAGGGGTGGCGTATTAATCGCTTTGAACTTGCTTAAGTCAATCCATCATATTGCGATTATTTGCTCTGATTACGAGCGATCAAAGAAATTTTACACAGAAGTTTTGGGATTCGAAATCCTTGCTGAAAACTACCGGGCGGAACGCAATTCGTACAAGCTGGACCTGATTTTAAACGGAGTGTATTGCATCGAATTATTTTCCTTTCCAAATCCTCCGGGAAGAGTTTCAAAACCCGAAGCAAGCGGACTAAGGCATTTGGCTTTTACGGTTGAGAATATTGACGATTCAATCAATGAACTAGCCTCGAAAAATGTGCTTTGCGAACCCATTCGTGTGGATGGATTCACGGGAAAACGCTTCACTTTCTTTGAAGATCCGGATGGTTTACCTATTGAATTGGTGGAGAACTAGTAGCGAATGTATTTTAGAAGTAATTCGTAATTTCGTTGACTTATTAAATTGAAAACAACCATGAAAATCGTTTTGGCCACCTTATTAATTGCCTTTAGTTCACTTTCATTTGCTCAGAATAAACGCGACACCATTTATTTTGATAAAGCCTGGTCTGTCACGAAACAAATTGATTCTGCCAAGTATTACCGCATCATAAAGGAAGCAGACAACTTATACTATGTTACCGATTACTTTATTCACTCTGATTCTATTCAAATGACGGGTGCGTTTAAGGATTACGCACAAAAAATAAAAGAAGGTTTATTTGTTTATTACAGAGAAGGAGGAACGGTTTCGTCAAAAATGATTTATAAGGACGGGAAGGAAAATGGGCAAATGATTTCGTACTATGATACCGGTGAATTGCATTCTACGGAAGAATTTGTCAATGGAACGAATCATGGAGACTTTATAGTGTATTATAAAAATGGAAAAATAAAGAGGAAAGAAACCTTCGCTAATGGAGTGCTGAAACAGAAGGCATGTTATCTTGAAAATGGAAAGAAAACGAAGTATTTCAAGCTTAGTTCACCTGCAGAATTCAAAAAAGGAAGAGAAGCCTTAATGAAGTATCTTGCTGATAACATAAAATATCCGAAAGAAGCTCAGGAAAAAGGAATTCAAGGTAAGGTTTATCTCCAGTTTGTTGTATCCGATAAGGGAAAAATAACAAATGTAACGCTAAAAAAATCGGTGCATCCACTTTTGGATGAAGAAGCTATTCGTGTGGTTAAATCGATGCCGGAATGGAATCCGGGAACTTTTGACGGAAAGCCAATAAACAGTATTTTCTCCCTTCCTATTACGTTTAATCTTACAAAATAGACAATTCGTAATTCTCAATTTTTTTATAAAACCCGAAACAAAATCTCCGCATAAATAATGTCTTTCCCGATCATGGTTTCCTCCACCTGGTAGAATGCAATGCTTGTTCTTTTAGAAAGAGTTTCGTATTCGAGTTCGTCCAGAAGATGAGTTTCCAGCATTCGTTCTGGAGAATTTACAACCATGCTCCCCAGGAATTGGAAGGTGATCACAAAAGATTGTTTTCCGTCGTTATCCTTAATGAATTTAAGAAAAGTGTCCTTCTTGTAATCGATTCCCAGCTTGCTCAGCAAATCTTTGATTTCGGGAGTGAAAATTTCATCGTAATACTTAAAGTAAGACCGGAATTCCTGGACGTGAAATTCGGAATAACCACAGAGGGTATTCGAATATATTTTGCGGGTTAATTTGCTTGGTACTTCGAATACCCAATGTTTAAACGCTATAGTTTCCGTAAACATTTAATTACAGGTTTTGATTTGGTGATTAATTTGTTTTCATACAATGTGCAGTACGATGCAAATAATCGCACCTTACCTATGGAAATAAGGCAAATGGTCAATTGCTTCTTCATAACGCAGATTGTGTCGCGAAATTCATGAATCTTAGACGCTTACTCAAAAAAAAAGGATGTTCAGGGGGTAATTCTGTGTAAATGATGTTAATTTTGGTGTGAAAATGATTCGATTCCTCCTCCTCCTGACTTTTGCCTTTCCGGCAAACAGTGTTTTTGCTCAAAACGATGCTGACAGGATTGATTCGCTCAATTTAAAAAGTGAATTCTTTTATTCAAGTGATATTGACAAATCCATCGAATTGAGTTCCGAAGCACTTGAATTGTCTGAAAAGATCAATTACCGCTCCGGTGAGGCATTTGCATCTTTGAATTTGGCTGTGGCAAATGATATTCAGGGAAATTCAGAAGTTGCTATCAGGTACTTTCAGCGTGCAATCCGCTTGTATCAATTGGAAAACGACCAGGAGAATCTCAGCTATTGTTATTCACAGATTGGGGTTTGTTATTTTTCTCAGTACCAATATGAAAACGCAGATTATTATTACCGGAAAGCAATCAGACTTTGCAGGAAGCTCGGGTTGGAGGTTGATCTCGCAGATGTCCTGGTGAATCAGGGAATCACGTTTACCTATCAAAACAAACCCGAAAAAGCGGAGGAGAATTTCAAACAGGCAATTAAGCTTTATCATAAAAATGCTTACCCGGAAGGACTTGGCGGAGCTTATAACTCCCTTGCTAAAATTCATTACGACCGGAAAGACTTCACAAAAGCGATTCATTACTTTGAGCGATCCATAGCGAATTTTGAAAAGTATGATAATTATTATAATCTGACATCTGCTTATGGCGGCCTTGCGAATTGCTATATTGATTTGAAAGATTATCGTAAAGCCGAAAAATATGCGCTTAAAAGTTTAAAAATTGCACAGGAAACCGGCGCAACAGAGCGGGAAGTGTTCACACATGAAACCTTGTCCAGGATCTACTTTGCTTTGGGTGATTTTAAAAGAGCTTATGAGAGTTTGAATAACTATACCATTCTGAGTGATTCTATTTTTACCCGGGAAAAAAGCGATGCTCTGGCAGAAATGCAGGCCCGTTTTGAAGTGAAAGAGATTAAACTGAAACAACAGGCCCAGGCGGAAAACTACCGTTGGCAGCTGGTGATCCTGGTAGTTGTGATTTTTATTGTGCTTTTGGTATCTGTCCTGTTATTCTTTTTATTCCGAAACAAGAAGCGGGTTAACCAACTGCTGGAGCAAAAGGTTGAGATGACCCAGGCAAGTCTGGAACAAAAGGAATTGATGATGGGTGAAGTGCATCACCGGGTGAAAAATAACCTGCAGATGATCTATGCGATCCTGGATTTACAGTCCCGTGAGTTGAAAGATCCCGAATCTGTCCGCCTGATTGAAGACAGTTTGAACCGGATCAATGCCATTTCCATGATTCATCAGAACCTCTACCAATCTGAAAATATTCGTGCAGTGAATATTCGCTCTTACCTGGATGAACTGGTACACGATCTGGTTCGTCATTTTACGAACGATCACGGTCCGGCGATTGAACTTCATTCGGATTATGAAGATCTGAACATGGATATTGAAGCAGCATTGCCTTTGGGGTTAATCGTTGCCGAATTAGTTACAAATTCGTGTAAATATGCCTTTGATACGCAGATTAAGCCCGAACTTTACATTCGTTTAAAGGAGGAAGGTAATCAGCTGGTATTAACTGTGTCTGACAACGGAACAGGAAAGAAAAATACCGGTTCGGGAACACATTTCGGAACAAAGCTGATTCGGTCGATGTCACGAAAACTGAATGCAACAATACTTGAAACAAATTCGGAAACCGGATTGAAAGTGGAATTGTTTATTTCGAATTACAAAATATACAATGAGTAAATTGAAGATATGTATTGTGGAAGATGAGCCGATCATTGCAGACTACCTGGAGCAATGTCTCCTGGATGATGGTTTTGAAGTGGTGGGAATTGCAGATAGCTTTGACCAGGCAAAAAAATTACTGATGAATAGTCAGCCCGATTTATTGCTCCTGGATATCAACCTGGGAACCGGGCCTGATGGGGTTGATCTGGCGCATTTTATCAATCAGCAAATCAATAAACCCTTTCTTTTTGTTACTTCCAATACGGATGCTCAAACTTTAGAGCGTGTGAAACTCACAAATCCTGCCGGGTTTGTCATGAAGCCTTTCAGAAAAGAGGATTTGATTACACAGATTGAATTGGCATGGCATGCATTCCAGGTTCGGGCTGCCCACTCACAAATTGATTTCACCTCTTCCGTATTGGCAAACACGCATTTCTTTATCAAAGACAAACAGAAGCTGGTGAAATTGGCTTATTCGGATATTACGTATGCAGAGGCCTGTGATAATTATTCCATTCTTTATACCAAAGAGGCAAAATTTATTATCAGCTACAGTTTAAAACACGTGGAAACCAAATTACCACTCAAAGAGTTTTTGCGTGTTCACCGCTCTTATATGGTCAACCTGGAGCAAATCTCACAGATCAACCCGAAATCTTTAGTGCTTATTGATGGGAAAGAGATTCCGGTGAGTGATGCACATCGCTCTGAATTGTTAAAACGAGTGAATTTGTTTTAAAAAACGAAAAGGTTTTGCTTATATTTAATCGGATTCACTGATAGAGGATGAATCTTTATTTGGCAGAACTAATTCAATAGCATGTATCAACTCAAACGGACACAATTGATAAGAACTGACCTCCAAACCTGCTGGGAGTATTTTTCCGCACCTGCCAATCTGCACGTAATCACACCGGATTATATTGATTTCAAAGTTCACACAACCGTTCCGGAGAAAATGTATGAAGGTTTGATCATCAGGTACACCATCCGGCCTATTTTGGGAATTCCCCTGAACTGGATCAGTGAAATTACAACTGTCCGGAAAGGCGTCTATTTTGTGGATGAGCAGCGTCGTGGGCCCTATAAAATGTGGCATCACGAACACCATTTCAAAGAAGTGGAAGAAGGTGTCGAAATGACAGATATCATCAGCTATTCAATGCCTTTGGGATTCATTGGTAAATTTGTTCACTGGCTCTTCATCAAAAAGCAGTTGGAAAGCATTTTTGATTACCGCATTAAAAAAGTAGATGAATTGTTTCATCCAGTTCAGAAAGATCCTGAAGTGAATGAAGTTACTTCTGTTAATGGTGCCGAAACTCAAAAGAATTAAATCTCCTTCTTCGAAACCGTTTTGTGCAGTTCAGCTGATTTGATCAGTGCTGCAGAACCGTACCAAGGGTGTAGCTCCATAACTAATCTTCCGGCTTTTATTGCAGGATCGGTTTTGGTCAATGCTTCCGCTTCCTCAACCGTTTCCACATCAAAAATGTAAATTCCGCGAAGCTCCGTGTCATCCATGAACGGACCGGCAACAACCAGTTTGCGTTGTTCTGCCAATTTCCCGATATTATCCATGTGTGCACGCTGCAAACGCTTCACTTCTTCCTCGCTTTGATCCTGGTTCGGACCTTTCTTAAGGAAAGCCATCACATAATGCTTCATTCCATATTCGTCGGCTCCTAATTCCGTTGCCAAAACCTGGTCGAATTCATTCCCCTTTTTGGGTTCAATGGTTGTTTGCTCTTCGGTACAAACTTGTTCGTCCTCATGAGCACACGATCCGATCAAAAAACCTAAGCTAAGTGTGGATAGGATTAGAAAATTAAGCTTCTTCATGGGTAAAGGTTTTACTGCGTTAATAAATTCAATGTGTCCGGCAAAGATGCGAAAAGATTGATTTGGTTGTTCTGTTTTACTCTTTTAAACCTAAAGGCGCTTCGTGTTTAACTTTTCTGCGCTATCTGCGAAACCAGCGGGAAACAAAAAACCCCAACGTTTATAGTCGGGGTTTCAATATTGAATCGGAAAATCTTATTCTCCTACAACTTCAAATTTGAATACCGGCTTAACACCTTTGTGTAAGTTCGCTTCAGCTTCATACGTTCCAACTTCTTTGATTGGCTCGTCTTTAATTTTCAACGATTTACGATCGATGTCAAATCCTGCAGCTTTCAATGCCTCGGATAATTGAACCGTGTTTACTGAACCGAAGATCTTACCGTTCTCACCAACTTTCGTGCTGATTTTAACAGTAACATCAGCCAATTTAGCTGCGATTGCTTCTGCTTCAGCAACGATTTTTGATTCTTTATGAGAACGTTGCTTCATCATATCCTCGTGCGCTTTTTTCGCAGAAGGAGTAGCCAAAGAAGCATAACCCTGAGGGATCAGGAAGTTACGTCCGTATCCTGGCTTTACAGTTACAACTTCGTCCTTGTAACCTAATTTATCGATATTTTTCTTAAGAATTACTTCCATGATTTCTTGTCTTTAAAATTAAAACGTGAAGACTATTTCAACATATCGCCAACGTAAGGCAAGATAGCCAGATGACGAGCACGTTTAATAGCTTTGTTAACTCTCTTCTGGTATTTCGCAGAAGTTCCGGTAATACGACGAGGTAAAATTTTACCTTGCTCATTTACCAAACGCAACAAGAAAGTAGCGTCTTTGAAATCGATGAATTTAATCCCGCTTTTTTTGAAACGGCAATATTTATCTTTTTTAATCTCGATGTTGATCGGAGTAAGATAGCGAATATCGTTTTGTGACATGTTCTTAAATTTTTAATGGTAAATAATTAAGCTTCAACCGGAGCTCCGCTCATTTTCTTGCGACGTTTCTCTGCGTATGCGAAATGGTCTTTGTCCATTTTCACAGTTAAGAAACGCATAATGCGCTCGTCACGTTTCATGATCAATTCAAGGTCAGCGATCACAGATCCTTCACCATCAAATTGAAATAAGAAATAGAAACCAGTTGATTTCTTTTGGATAGGGTAAGCCAATTTTTTTAGGCCCCAGCTCTCAGAATGCGTTAATTTACCACCCATGGCAGCCAATTCGCTTTCGTACTTTTGCACTGCTTCCTTTGCCTGGTCTTCAGACAAAACGGGAGTAAGAATGAAAACAGTTTCGTAAGAATTCATAATTAAACTAATTTGTTATTAATACTAAAATACCACTAAGACACACTTAGCGGGGTGCAAAGGTAGGAATAAAATCTTAAAATGATAAGGGTTAACTCAATAAATAGCTGAAATTAGTACGATTAACTCATGAGTTCATTCACTTTTGCTAAAGCTTCTTTGAAATTCATCGGAATTGATTTGGAAGCAATGTAGCTTTTAGAACAATTATTGATGATTGAATTTATATAGAATAATTCATGATCATCCATTTGGGACAACGAATCTCTAATTTCAGTTAGGATAGTTACCAGTTTGGCATAATAAGTATCGTCTTTTGAAAGATTGTATAGATATGAATAGAAAAACTCACTTAGATAATGAAATCTGAACTCATCAGTTTGAACATCTTTTTTATAAATGAAGTAGAAAAGATCCTTAATGAAGAGCAGGTTTTTATCTATAACCTTGTTGTAATTTTTGTAATCATTCTGGTTAACTGAGCCAATTAGAATAAGGTTTTTTGTTAGATCTGTACAAAGAAAATTGATTGCAGATGGATCATTCATTGATACCAAGACTTTTAATGCATTGACCTTGTAATCTTTTTCATTAGTGTCTAAATATTCTTTTGCTTTTACAAGGCACAATTCTTTTTCTTCGTAAGTTGGTTCCAATTTCATTAATAAATCTATCGCCGTCCAACAACTCCTTGTACTTATATCATTAATCATCGTTTTAAGAATGTTTTTTCCGTTTTTTTGAATAAATAATAACAATAGGTCATTTTCAGAATGAATAGAATTGTCCGATAGTAAAACATTTTCAATTAAATGATATGTTTCATTGAACCCTTTATTTAATGCGTATTTCGCGTGACGATTATATACGGATGGAAAAAGTTGCTTATTTAGGTTCTCAACAACTTTCTCTTTGACTAATTGCTGATCAGAAATTGAGTCTAAAAAAGAGTTGAATTTATGATCGTTCTGTGCATAGTTTTCAATATCAAAATATTCAATAGAGTTTAATAGAAAGTCACT